>JBDTIO010000549.1:0-7569 GCA_039936375.1 Caldimonas sp.
CCGAGCAACGAAGAATAGTCAAGTCGATCTTGTGTCTCGGCTCGGACCTGCACTGCTGTACGAGCCGATGCCAGCAGCGCGCCTATCTACGCAATCTGGAAAATCGCCATTTTTGCGCCGGAAAGTATTCTAGGCAACCAAGGCCAACGCCTGACCTTGCATCGAGCGAACGCTCCAAGGGCCGGTCGTGATCGAGTGGCCCATGCGGCGCTGCGAAGCTGCGCACGCACAACTGCCGCGCGTGTAGTCCGCAGGAATGGCAGTCACTGGTGTGCGATGAAGGTCTTTCGCAGTTGACTGGTTTGCGAGCGATCAGTCCTTCGGCATCAGGAACCGGTAGGCCTCGGCGCTCTGCGTTTTGCGTCAGTACCGCTGAGGCGGCCGAGGCACCGGTTTCACATCATCAAGACGGCATCGAGCCGCTCACGGGTTTGCTTGTGCCGAAGGTGTCCGTAGTGCTTGTCAATCATCGCTGTCGAAGTACCGGCCAACTTCGCAACGAGGAACGTGTCGACGCCGCCGGCGATCATTTCGCTGATGGCGACGTGGCGTAGCGTATAGAGCACGACGTCGTCGCCGAGCCCCGCCGCTCGGGACGCGACCTTGAAGCGCTTCTTCCAAGCATCCTTATTCCACCGGTTACCGAACGCGTCCGCGAGCAACGGCGCAGTGGGCAGCTTGCCCTTTGCCTGCTCGGACAAGAATTCGACCGCAGCGCTCGAGAGGGTCACTACACGCGGGCCTGTCTTGCCTGACAGAGCGAGCGATCCACGCCCCCGGTCGAGGTCGCCGACGCTGCAGCTGGCAATCTCGCCCGGACGGGCCGCCGTGAGCAGCTGCGCGGTTGCCAGCGCCCTTAAGTCGGCTTCGCAGTGGCTGAGTAACGCCGAGCGTTCGTCGAGGGTCAGGAAGCGATCGCGGCGCCGACCGGCCCTTGGAAAGGGCGTGACGGTCTTCCAGCCGGCGTCGGTGGCGACGAGGCGGTTGCGCAGTGCCAGGTTGAGGGCCGCCTTCGCCGCCGTCAGGTTGCGATTCGCGGTGTCCTTCGAGCGTCGCAGGTCCTCCTCGTCGCCGTCTTCGTCAAGCTGCTCCTTCAGCCACGCGTTGAGGTGAGGAGTGCGTAGCTTGTCGAGATGGATCCGCCCCATTGCACTTTCGTCCACGAGCCGGGCAAAGCGGCCGCGCGCGTCGGCGGCGTTCGCTTTGCTGGCGTGCGTCTTCTGATGCTCGACGTACTGTCGGCAGGCCTCCTGCACTGACGTCGCCTTGTGCGTCGCGCCAAGATCGACACCACTCGCCCAGGCATTGAGCGCGTCGAGCGCCTCATCGTGGCCCATCGGCGCGCCCAACGGCCGGGTGACGTAAGCCTTCGATCCCTTGAGGCCTCCCGCATCGACGCGCAGCATCCGGCCGATCCAAGTCCCGTCGCCTTCAGCGGAGCGCCGGAGACCGAGATAGAGGCCGATTCGGACGCATGCCCAATAGGGCTCGCGCCGCGGCGCAAGGGCCGCGCGCCCGCTCTTGCTCTTCAGGTTAATCTTCACCGCTCGCTCCGTACGGAACTCGGTACGGAACTATTCTAGAGAACTTGCGGGAACGTATAGGAACGATTTACCTATGAAATTGCAACTTTGAGAGCGTGCCTGAGACCCCTTGGAACCTCATTTCTCGCCTTCACACGGCAGGGGTCGCAGGTTCGAACCCTGCACCGCCCACCAGCGCGTGCCGATGGCATCCGCCCGGGCTTCTCGAGGAAGCATAGACATGTCAGTCTTGATGATCCAGGCGTGCGACGTGAGTGCCGGAGAAATTGCGAAGCTGGTTTTTGCGTCCGCTGTGAGCGTCGGCCTGGTCTCTGCGTGGATCGCCGGGGATGGCTGGCTGGCGCTTGTGACCTTCACGGTGGTGGCCGGCGCCGGCATGTTCTTCGACCACATCGACAAGAACATGTGCATGGTCAACGAGCCCCTTCACGTACCCAACTCCGCCGCCGGCTTCTTCCTTGCCACAGGGCCGTGGTACCTCGGCGTGATCGCCTTGTCCTGCATGGTCGGATATCTCCTCGGCAAGACGCAGGGCCGGTGGTTCTACAGTTTTGCTAGATCGACGGCCGTCGAAAAAGCGAACTGATCCCGTCGACCCCGAGGGTACGCAGCTTGCCGCCGAGATGGACGATGCGGCAAAGATCCTTCTTCGCCGAAAGACGATGTTGACAAGCGCGGTGCGCCGACGCCGAAAGCCCGCATGACGCTGCATCAGCTCGAATCATTCGGCCTTGTCGGCGCCATGCTCGGCCTCTTCATGAGCGGGCGTCTGCGTTACGACGTCGTCGCCGCACTGGTGCTGCTGGCCGCCGTGCTGCTCGGCGTCGTGCCGGGCGCGAAGGCTTTTCACGGCTTTGCCAATCCGGTGATCATCATCATCGCCTCGGTGCTGGTCGTCAGTCGCGCCATCGCCGCTTCGAGCATCCTCGAGTTGTCGGTCGGCGCGCTGCTGAAGCGCATTCGCTCGCCTTCGCTGCAGATCGGCGTGATGGCGGCGGCGGTCGGCTACCTGTCGGCATTCATCAAGAACGTGGGCACGCTGGGGATCTTCATTCCGATCGCGATCCAGACGGCGCGGCGCAGTGGCCAGCCACGCTCGATCTACCTGATGCCGCTCGCCTTCGCGTCGCTCATCGGCGGCACCATCACGAAGATCGGCACCTCGCCGAACCTGCTCATCTCGTCGGTGCGGCAGGACCTCGGGCAGCCGCCCTTTCGGCTGTTCGATTTCGCTGCCGTCGGCTTGCCGCTGACCACGCTCGCCATCGCTTTTCTCGCCGTCGGCTGGCGGCTCCTGCCGCGGCGCGAGGGCCAGCAAACCGCGGAAGAATCGTTTTCGCTCGCCGAATATTCAACCGAGTTGCGCGTGCCGGCCGACGCCGTCGTCGAGATGACCGTCGGCGCCTTCGAGGAGTTCGGCGAAGGCGAGATCTCGGTGGCCGGGATCATCCGCGAGGGTTCCCGCCGCTACGTGCCGGCCGAAGACTGGCGGCTCTACGCGAACGACGTTCTGGTGGTGCTCGGCGATCCGACCGTCATCCACAAGGTGATCGCGGCGACCGGGTTCGAGATCGTCGGCTCGAAGACGCTGGCGTTGCCGGAGGAAAGGAGCGAGGAGATGCAGGTGATCGAGGTAATCGTCACCGCCGATTCGCTGCTGGTCGGGGCGACGCCGGCATCGCTCGGCTTGCGCCACAAGTACGGTCTCAACTTCTTCGCCGTTCGCAAGGCCGGCCGTTCGGCGGCGACGCGGCTGCGCGTGCATCGCTTCCAGGTCGGCGACGTGGTGCTCTTTCAAGGCTGGGAAAAAAATCTCGCTTCGGCGGTGACCGAGCTCGGCCTGTTGCCGCTGGCCGATCGCAAGCTCACCCTCGGCCAAGCGAAGAGCGGGATCCTGCCGATCGCCGTGATGGTCGGCGCGCTGCTGATGGTCGGCCTCGGGTTGATCGACGTCGAAGTCGCATTCTTCGGCGCGGCAGTGCTCACCGTGCTCTTCAAGCAGATCAGCCTGAAGGACACGTATCAGGCGATCGAATGGCCGATCATCGTCATGATCGGCTGCCTGATCCCGGTCGGCGAGGCGCTCAAGGACACCGGCGCCACTACGCTGGTCGCCCACATTCTCGGCGCCGGCGCGCAGCATCTGCCTGGCTACGCCACCGTCGGCCTCATCCTGTTGACGGCGATGCTGCTGACGCCGTTCCTCCATCACGCCGCCGCGGTCCTGGTGCTCGGGCCGGTGGCGGCCGCCGTCGCGATCCAGCTCGGCTATCGCACCGAGCCGTTCCTGATGGCGGTGGCCCTGGGCTGTGCCTGCGATTTCCTGACGCCGATCGGTCACCAGAACAACACCCTCGTCATGGGCCCGTGCGGCTATCGCTTTGGCGACTACTGGCGCCTGGGCACGCCGCTGACGCTGATGGTGCTGCTGCTCGGTACGCCGCTGATCCTGAGGGCGTGGCCGCTGCACTAGCGTTATTCGGGTTGATCGTGAGCGCCACGCCGGTGTTGCCGACCTAACATCGTCGCGGCCCGGATATCGGGTCACTCAGCGTCGGCCTTCGCCGGCTCGGGAGAACGCCGTGACGGACGCGAACTTCGCAGACCCGATGGTGGGTGCCGACGCTCCTCCGGCGTTGACCACGGCCGCCGAGCAGACCGTCTTCGAGCGAACTCCCTACGCCGAGCGCGTCACGACGCAGAGCACGTACGAGGCTCTGCAGGCGGGCGCTCGGCGTAATCTCGCGGCGACCGCGATCCGCTTCCTGACCCACGCTGATCCAGACGAAGAACCGCTGACGATCTCGCACGGCCAGTTCATTGCCCGTGTGACGCAGGCGGCCAATCTTTTCCACGATCTTGGCGTCGGCCCGGGCGACGTCGTCAGCCTGCTCCTGCCGCTCGTGCCCGAGGCTTTTTTCGCGCTTTTCGGGGCGCAGGCGGCGGGCATCGCGAATCCGGTCAACCCCTTGCTGTCGGCCGCCCAGATCGTCGAGATCCTGCGCGCCGCGCAGACGACGGTGCTGGTCGCGCTCGGCCCGGCGCCGGGGTCGGACATCTGGGACAAGGTGTCGCGCATCAGGGCCGGGCTGCCCAGGCTGAAGGCGATCGTCGTCGTGCAGGGCGATTCGGACGAACGCAACCAAGTGCACAGCTTCGATGCGCTGGTCGACGGCTACCCGGCTGATCGCTTGGTCAGCGGCCGCCGCATCGGCGCGCACGACACCGCGGGCTACTTCCACACCGGCGGCACGACCGGTACGCCCAAGCTCGTGCGTCACACCCACGCCAATCAGCTGTACCAAGCCTGGGCCGTGAATCTGATGCTGCCGTGCGGCGACGGCCGCAATCTGCTGTTCGGCCTGCCGCTGTTCCATGTCGGCGGTGCTTTGACCCAGTGCCTGGCGCCGCTCTCGTCGGGCGGCACGCTCGTCGTGCTGTCGGCGGCGGGCTGGCGCAATCCGCAGGCGATCCGCAACGTCTGGCGCCTGGTCGCCCGCTACCGGCCGGAGCTGTTCGGCGGCGTGCCGACGGTGATCGGCGCGGCGATGAGCGTTCCGGTCGACGGTGCCGACGTTTCCAGCATTCGCATCATCTCGGGCGGCGGCTCGGCCATTCCGGTGGCTGTCGGCAAGACCTGCATGGCGAAGCTGCAAGTCCCGGTGCTCGAGGTCTACGGTATGACCGAAACGTCGAGTGTCCATTGCATGAGCTATTCCGGCCGCGAACTGCGCCTAGGTTCCGTCGGCCACGCGCTCCCCTACAGCAGGGTGCGCGTCGTCAAGCTGGATGTCGAAGGCCATTTGCAGGGCGACTGCGCCGAGGGCGAGATCGGCGTCATCGCCATGGCGGGACCGGGCGTGTTCTCCGGCTACCTCAGCGAATCGCACAACCGCGACGCCTTCGTCGCGCCCGGCTGGGTCAATTCCGGGGACCTGGGCCGGCTTGACGCCGACGGCTATCTGTGGGTCACCGGACGGGCCAAGGACCTGGTCATTCGCGGCGGCCACAACATCGATCCCTTGGCGATCGAGGAAGTTTTCTTCCAGCACCCGGCTGTGGCCCTGGTAGCCGTCGTCGGCCAGCCCGACGCCTATGCCGGCGAGTTGCCGGTGGCCTTCGTGCAGCTCAAGCCCGAGTTTCGCGTCAGTGCCGACGAATTGATCGCCTTCGTTGCCGATCGAACGCCGGAGCGAGCCGCCGTGCCGGTCGAGGTGTATTTCGTCGATGTCATTCCGCTCACCGCGGTGGGCAAGATCTTCAAGCCGGCATTGCGCTGGCAAGCGACTGAACGTGCGGTGAGCCGGATGCTGGCCGAGCTGCAAAAGGAGGGCGCCTCGATCAAGGTCGCGGTCGGCGCGCACGCGCTGCACGGCAGCTCGATCGAGGTCACGATCGCCGGCGTGCCGGCCGCCGACCGCGAGTCGCTCGAGCAGCGCGTGCGTGAGCGCCTGAATCCGCTCGTGATGCGGCACGACATCTCCTGGGCCTGAAGGCAACGATCGGGCCATGAAGCCGACGATTCACTTCGGTGCCGCGGTCGACGACGCCGAGATCTTTCATCGGCGCGTTCTGCGCGCCGCCGCGGCGCTGATCGCGGCTGGCATCGGCAAAGGCGACGTCGTGGCGTTGATGCTGCGCAACGAGCCCGTGCTGCTCGAGCTGATGCTGGCCGCCCGCTGGATCGGTGCCCGCTGGTGCCTTGTCAACTGGCACTTCAAGGCCGCCGAGGTGCGCCACATCCTGAGCGACAGCGAGGCGAAGATCCTCATCGTCCATGCCGATTTGCGCGGCCCCGTTGCAGTGGCCGTTCCGCTGGGCGTTCGCGTCTTCGTGGTCGAGCCGCAATCGCACACGCGACTCGCCTTCGATCTGCCCGTGGCGTCCGCCACGAAGCTCGACGTTGCCGAGAATTGGCGGATCTTTCGCGACGAAGAGCAGCGGCCCGCTCCTCCCGAGCAAGCGCCGGGCAGCGCGATGGTCTATACCTCGGGCACCACCGGAATGCCGAAGGGAATTCGCCGCGAGGCGGCGACGCAGCAGCAGCTGTTGCTACTCGCCGAGCGAAGCCGCATCGTGCTCGGCATGGCGCCGGGCATGCGCGGCCTCGTCAGCGCGCCGATGTATCACTCGGCGCCGGCGACTTATGCGATCCAGGCGTCGCTCAACGATGCGCATCTGTGGATCGAGCCGAAGTTCGAGGCCGAGCGAACCCTGCAACTGATCGAGAGGGAACGCATCTCGCACCTCTACCTCGTGCCGACCATGTATGTCCGCCTGTTGCGGCTCGATGACACCACCCGGCGCCGCTACGACCTCGGCTCGGTCAGGTTCGTGGTGACGACCGGTTCGCCCTGTGGGCCCGACCTCAAACGGCGGATGATCGAATGGTGGGGACCAGTCTTTCACGAAGCTTACGCGGCCAGCGAGCTGGGCTGGATCTCTCATATCGACAGTGCCGAGTCGCTGCAGCGGCCCGGATCGGCCGGCCGCGCAGTTCCCGGCGTCCAGTTGAAGGTGCGCTCCGACGACGGCAAGGACGACCTACCGGCGGGAACGGTGGGTCTGCTCTTCGCGCGGGATCCGGCGGTCCCCGACTTCACCTACGCCAACAACGACGGTGCCCGTCGCGCAATGGAGAGCGACGGCCTGTGGACGCTCGGCGACATGGGCTATCTCGACGCTGACGGCTACCTCTACGTCGTCGATCGCAAGTCGGACATGGTCATCTCGGGCGGCGTCAACATCTACCCGGCCGAAATCGAAGCGGTGCTGATGACGATGCCGGGCGTCGCCGATTGCGCCATCTTCGGCATTCCCGACGACGAATTCGGTGAAGCCCTGGCCGCGGCGGTGCAGCGGATCGACGGCGGCAACGTCGACGAGGCGGCGCTGCGTCTTTTCCTGCGCGAACGCCTCGCCGATTTCAAGGTGCCTCGCGTCGTCGTCTTTCACGATCGGCTGCCGCGCGAGGAGACCGGCAAGATCTTCAAGCGCCGGTTGCGCGAGCCTTTCTGGGAGCATC
>JBDTIO010000550.1:0-2917 GCA_039936375.1 Caldimonas sp.
GAGATCGACGCTCTCGTCGCCGAGGGCGCCGTGCGGCTCAGCCCTTGATGTAGACGGTGCCCGTGAAGCTGGAAATCGCCGTCTCCTCGCCGCTCGGTTCTGGACGCGCGACCTCGATGCGATAGAACGCGAGGCGTCGCGTGCGATGAACTTCCATCGCGCGGGCGACGAGTCGATCGCCGGCCGCCACGCCGGCCTGAAAGGTGATGTGGGCGTCGATGCCGGCGGCGACCGGCCCGTGCGAGTTCGATGCGAGCCCGAACGCGGAATCCGCCAGCGAGAAGATCGCACCACCATGGCCGCCGCCGTGGAAATTCAGGTGCCGCGCGTCGACGGTCATCGTCACTTCCGCGCGGCCGGGGCCACCGGCGAGAACGCCGATGCCCAGCGTGGCGCACAGGCCGTCGCGGGCGGCGAGCGCGGCGAGGCGGGTGCGCCAGTCGTCGGTGTCGTCGTCGACTGTGGGGCGCGGCGGCACGTCCGCCGGTATCGCGTCGACGGGTTTCGTCGCGACCGGCTGAGTGCGTCGGCCGATGCCGCTGACCAGCCCATGCGCCTCGATCGCCGCCAGCAGTTCGTCGATGCCGTCCGGCTGCAGCGCCTTGACGATGACGACGCGCGGTTTCCAGGCTTCGGGCGAGAGCGCGCGGCGCAAGCCCAGCATCTCGCGCATCTCGCGTGCCGTCTGCTCGGCCAGCGCGAGGTCGCCCTTGCTGATGGCCAGCACGTCGGCGATCTCGAGCGTGCCCGCCTTGATCGCCTGCACGTCGTCGCCGAGCCCGGGCGGGCAGACGACGATCCGCGTGTCGGCGAGTGCCGCGATGCGCGTCTCCGATTGCCCCGTGCCGACGGTCTCGACGATGACGCGGTCGAAGCCGGCGGCGTCGAAGCAGTCGACCGCGGCGCGGGTCGCCCGCGACAGGCCGCCGAGCTCGCCGCGCGCCGAGAGCGAACGGATGAAGACGTTCGGATGCGCGCCGTGCTCGCCCATGCGGACGCGGTCGCCGAGCACGGCGCCGCCGGTGATCGGGCTCGATGGATCGATGGCGATGACGGCGACCGTGAGGCCCCTGCCCAGCCAGGCGCCGAGCAAGGCATTGACGAGGCTCGACTTGCCGCTGCCGGGCACGCCGGTGATGCCGACGACACGGGCCCGGCCCGCGCCTGCGGCGAATGCGGCCGCGGCTTCGCGCGCACCTGGCGCGTCGTCGTCGAAGAGCGTGAGAAGGCGGGCCAGGGCGCGCCGGTCGCCGGCCAGCGCCGCTTCGCTCAGGGCCGCAGCAGAGACGGCGAGGGCGTCGCTAGCCACGCCTCAGACGAAGGCCAGCGGCTGCCCGAAGCCGAGGTCGCGGCGCAGCCGTCCGCAGATCTCCTCGTTCGTGAGGCCGGCGCGCGCCGCGTCGACGACGGCGCCGAAGACGTTCAGCTTCTCATCGCACGCGGCTCGCGTCAGGCCGTCGAGCGCGGCTTGCACGGGGGCGGGCGCACGCGCTGCCTTCCAGACGTTGAACTCGTCGATGTGGCGTCGCATCGCAGCCGCATCGGGCCGCTCGACGGCCGGCCGCGTGGCCGCGTCTTCTTCGGCCCGGTAGGCGTTGACGCCAACCACCACCTGCTCGCCGCTTTCGATGCGTTGCTGAAAGCGCATCGCCGAGGCGCCGATCATTCGCTGCACGAGCCCGGACTCGACCGCCTTGTACATGCCGCCGGCATCGTCGACCTCCTTCATGACGGCGAGGATCTTCGCTTCCATCGCATCGGTCAGCGACTCGACGTAGAACGAACCGCCGAGCGGGTCGATGACGTCGGTGAGATGCGCCTCCTCGCGCAGGATGTTCTGTGTCGCCACGGCGATGCGCGCTGCCGCTTCGCCCGGCACCTGGAAGACCTCGTCGTACGAATCGGTGTGCAGCGACTGCAGGCCGCCGAAGATGCCGGCCATCGCCTGCGCCGTGACGCGTGCGATGTTGTTGAGCGGCTGCTGGCGCGTGAGGTCGACACCGGAGGTCTGGCCATGGAACTTGAAGCGCCACGATTTCGGGTCTTTCGCGCCGAGGCGCTCACGCGCGAGGCGTGCCCAGATCCGCCGACCAGCGCGGAACTTGGCGATCTCCTCGAAGAAGCTCATCGAGATGTCGAAGAAGAAGGTGAAGCGCGGCAGGAAGTGATCGGGGTCCATGCCGCGGGCAATGCAGTCCTCGGCGTTCTGCACCGCGCTGCACAGCGTGAAGGCCATCGCCTCGGCCGGCGTCGCGCCGGCCTGCTGCATGTGCTGGCCGACGACCGACATCGGGTTCCACTTCGGCACGTGCTCGTTGCACCAGGCGATGTGGTCCATCAGCACCCGGCGCGCGCCCGGCAGCGAGAGCCGGTAGAACATGTGGTTGGCGACGTAGTGCGAGAGGTAGTCGCTCTGGTTCGAGGTGCCGGTGATCTTCTTCCAGTCGATGCCGCGCCGTTCGGCGGTGACGAGCATGAAGGCCAGCAGCGTGAACGGCGAAGGGTCGTTCATCGCGCACGAGATCTGGCCGACGTCGACGCCGTCGAGACAGCGCGTCATGTGCTCGGCGTGGTTGACGACGACGCCGCAGGTGCCGAGCAACTCGGGCTCGACGCTCGTCATGTCGTAGCCGCGGTAGACAGAGTTGCACGGAATGAGCGAGACCGCGTTGGCGCCGCGCGCCATGATCTCGAGCAGCCGTGCGTTGTATTCGTCGGGCGTGCCGAGGCCGATCAGCTGGCGCTGCGTCCAGGTGCGGCCGCGGTGCATCGTGGCGTATATGCCGCGCGTGTAGTCGGGCTGGCCGGGATAGCCGATCGGGTTGCGCTGGCCGTCGCCGACCCAGTCGTCGGCGCCATAGAGCGGCTGGATGGGAATGCCGCTGACGTTGCTGACGGCGCGGTCGGTGCCGATGCT
>JBDTIO010000551.1:0-9396 GCA_039936375.1 Caldimonas sp.
CACGGCTCGGCACCGGATATCTCGGGCCAGGGCATCGCCAATCCGATCGGCCAGATCTGGTCGGGCGCGCTGATGCTCGACTTTCTCGGCCATCGCAACGCCCACGATGCGATCATCAAAGCGATCGAGACGGTGCTCGATCCGGCATCGGGCGGCCCGAAGACGCGCGATCTCGGTGGCAAGGCGACGACGGCCGATCTCGGCCGCGCCATCGCCGACGCGGTGCGCAGCGCGTAGCGCCTTGCGTGCGGAAGTCAAGGGCGAACCGCACGAGCGGCGAAACTTTTTTACGCGCATTCGTGGCCCATGGAATCGCCAACCCTGCTTGACACTGACCCATGCCGACGATGTAATCGTTTGGCCCGAGCCGCACATGCCGCCGCGCGACGAACATCCGATTCCACTGAGATCTGAGCCTTCCTGAGGGGGAACCATTCGTGAACAAGACTGAACTCATTGAGCACATCGCCAGGCAGGCCGACATCTCGAAAGCGGCGGCTGCGCGCGCTCTCGAAGCGATGATCGGCGGCGTGAAGACAAGCCTGAAGAAGAACACCACGGTCTCGCTCGTCGGCTTCGGTACGTTCAGCGTCGGCAAGCGCGCAGCGCGCAGCGGCCGCAACCCGCGCACCGGAGCGGCGATCAAGATCAAGGCGGCCAAGGTTCCGAAATTCCGTCCCGGCAAGGCGCTCAAGGACGCCCTCAACTGAATCCGGCGCCGGCATCGGCCGGGGCCGTGCCGGGTGCTTAGCTCAGTCGGTAGAGCGGCGCCCTTACAAGGCGTAGGTCGGGGGTTCGAACCCCTCAGCACCCACCATCCAGGCCGGCGGCCAGGCGCTGCAACGCCGGCGCACTCGGCTAGAATCACGCGTCCACCAACGAAAGGCGAACCTCGGTTCGCCTTTCTCGCATTTGCCCGCCGATGTTCGACTTTTTCCGCCGCCACACGCGAGCCCTGCAGTTCGTTCTCGTTCTGCTCGTGTTCCCGTCTTTCATCTTCTTCGGCATTCAGGGCTACAGCCGCTTCTCGGGTAACGACCAGAAAAGCGTCGCCCAGGTAGCGGGCCAGAAGATCTCCCAGGCGGAGTTCGACAGCAGCTTGCGCGATCGTGTCGAGCGGGCCCGCCGGCAGATGCCGGGCCTCGATGCCAAGCTCTTCGACACGCCCGAGATGAGGCACCTCGCGCTCGACGCGTTGATTCGCGACCGCGTGCTGCTCGTCGCCGCCGACAAGTTGCGCCTGACGCCCACCGACGAGCGGCTCAACAGCCTGTTCAAGAGTGACCCGCAATTCGCGCAGCTTCGCAACCCCGACGGCAGTCTGAATCGCGACACGATCGCCTCCCTTGGCATGTCATCGGAAGGTTTCGCGGAGCGGCTTCGCGAGGATCTGGCACGGCGCCAGGTGCTGCAAGGCCTGAGCGATACGGTCATCGCGCCGGCGAGCGCCGCCTCCGCCGCGCTCGATGCCATGTACCAGCGACGCGAAGTGCAGGTGCAGCGTTTCGATGCCAAGGACTTCCTCGCCAAGGTCGCGCCCACCGATTCCGAGATCGACGCGTACTACAAGGATCCTGCGCATGCGCCGCAGTTCCAGTCACCCGAGCAGGAGTCGATCGAATACGTCGTTCTCGATCCCGAGACGCTCAAGAAAGACGTCGTCGTCCCGGAAGAGGACTTGCGCAAGTACTACACGGAAAACGAGAAACGCTACACGACGCCGGATGAGCGGCGAGCCAGCCACATCCTCGTCAAGGCCGACAAGGATGCGCCCAAGGCCGAGCGCGACAAGGCCAAGGCCAAGGCCGAGTCGCTACTGGCCGAGGTACGCAAGAACCCGTCGTCGTTCGCCGAGATCGCGAAGAAGAACTCGGACGACGAAGGCTCGGCAGCCAAGGGCGGCGATCTCGACTTCTTCGGTCGCGGCGCGATGGTCAAGCCGTTCGAAGACGCGGCGTTCTCGCTCAAGCCCGGCGAGATCAGCAATGTCGTCGAGAGCGACTTCGGCTATCACATCATCCAGCTCAACGCGACGCGCGGCGGGCAGAAGAAAAGCTTCGAAGAGGCCCGCCCGGAGATCGAGAGCGAGATCCGCGGCCAGCTGGCGCAGAAGCGGTTTTCCGACGCTGCCGTCGAGTTCGGCGACACCGTCTACGAGCAGTCCGACAGCCTCAAGCCGGCAGCCGACAAGTGGAAGCTCGAGATCAAGCGAGCCGATCACGTGACGCGCCAGCCGGTCGCAGGCACCACGGGGCCGCTCGGCAACGCCAAGTTTCTCGAAGCCCTCTTTTCGAGCGACGCGACGAAGAACAAGCACAACACCAAGGCCATCGACATCGGTGCCAATCAGCTCGCCTCGGGGCGAGTCGTGCAGTACACGCCGGCGCATCAGTTGCCGCTGGCCGATGTCAAGGAAAAGATCCGCGCGCAGCTGGCATCGATCCAGGCGGCAGCCCTGGCGCGAAAGGCCGGCGCCGAACGCCTGGTCGCAGCGCGTGCGGCGCCTGCGGCGGCACTGTCGGACAACACGCAGATCGTCTCGCGTGCGCAGCCGCGCGACCTGCCACCGACGGTTCTCGACGCAATCCTCAAGGCGCCCGCCGCTGCTCTGCCGACGTTCGTCGGCGTCGATCTCGGCCCGCAGGGCTACCTCGTGGCAAAGATCACCAAGCTTTTGGGCCGGGACCCGAGCGTCGGTGACGCGGCAAAGGGTCGGTCGCAGTACGCGCAGATCTGGGGCGATGCCGTCGCCCAAGCGTATTACGCAGCGCTGAAGGCGCGATACAAGGTCACCGTCAACGAGTCGGCACTGACCGCACCCGCCGCCGACACCGCCTCGCGCTGAGTCGCGCCGGGCGGGCGACGAAAGAGCCGCTCGCTATAATTTGGCTTCGGTGGTGGCTGTAGCTCAGTTGGTAGAGTCCAGGATTGTGATTCCTGTTGTCGTGGGTTCGAGCCCCATCAGCCACCCCACTTTCTGAGCGCTGGCACTGGCGCGGATTTCGCGTAGCGTTCAGCGAAGAAGCTGCTTCGTCTGTCGCCTCTGAAAAGCACTCGTCGGCGACGGCTCTCGCAAGAGACACGAAGCGGCGGTAAGGTTGCGCTGGAGAGGAGCCCGGAAGGCCGCCTCGAACACCGCCGGGAGTACCGCAGTGGCCGAACATCAACGAAAAGGCATGAGGGCAGTGACGCGCTCCGAAGAAGAGCGCTACACGGACTTGCTGCGGCATCTCGCATCCCCCTCTGTCATCGACCCTGAAGGGCTGGTCGAGTCATTGCGCGAAGTGGCGCGGCTCCATTCGATGGGTCACGTCACTGCCGCTCAGCTTGCCGAAGCCAGAGATGCCTACGCAGCAACCATTGACCGGGAGCCCGCACAAGGTCCCCCCAGGTCATCGGAGATTCCCGAGGACGAACGGCAAGCCGCCGGTTCCTGTTCGACGTCTGGCAGGGGTCTTCTTTTCCGAACCTCGGCCCGCTTCGCGAGTAGTCGCCGTCAGTCGTTCGTCATCACCAGCTTGCCGCGCACCTTGCGGCTACCCATGCGGGCATAGGCGGCCGGAAGCTCGCGCATCGGCAGGCGCTGATCGATCACCGGCTTGACCTTGCCTTCGGCATACCAGTGCGCCAACTCGGTCAGCGCCTTGGCGTTGGCTTTCGGCTCGCGTCGCGCGAAATCGCCCCAGAACACACCGACGATGGAGGCGCCTTTCAAAAGGGCGAGGTTGAGCGGCAGCGCCGGAATGCCGCCTTGAGCGAAGCCAACCACGAGATAGCGGCCGCGCCAGGCGATCGAGCGGAACACCGGCTCGGCGAGGTCGCCGCCGACCGGGTCGTAGACGACGTCGGGCCCCTTTCCGTCGGTCAGCTTCTTGAGCTCGTCGCGGATGTGGGCGCTCGTGTAGTTGATGGTCGCGTCGGCGCCGATCGACCGGCATAGCTCGCACTTTTCGTCGCTCGACGCCGCGGCGATAACGCGCGCGCCGACGACCTTGCCGATCTGGATCGCTGCGGTGCCAACGCCGCCCGCCGCCCCGAGAACGAGCAACGTTTCGCCGGCCTTCAACCGGGCCCGGTCGAGCAGGGCGTGATGCGTGGTGCCGTAGGTCAGGATGAACGCGGCCGCGTCGTCGAAGGCAAATCCTTCGGGCAAGGGCATGACCAGCGCCGCGTTGACGCAGGCATGCGTCGCAAAGCCACCGGTGCCGGCGAACGCCGCCACCGCATCGCCGACCTTCAGGTGCTTGACACCGTCACCCACGGCCTCGACGACGCCGGCGTATTCGGAGCCGGGCACAAACGGCAGCGGCGGCTTCATCTGGTACTTGTTCTGGACGATGAGCAGGTCCGGAAAGTTGAGGCTGGCGGCGCGGATCGCGACGCGGACCTCGCCGGCCTTCGGCTCCGGCGTGGGCAGTTCCTGCCATGTCAGCGCCTCGACGCCGATCGGGTTCTCGCAAAGCCATGCGTGCATCGACAACCTTTCTCTTCTGAACGGTCGCACGAGCGCCCGCGAAGCGAAAGATGATACGCAGCGCGGCCCGGGGCAGCGCGGCGCCTCCGGAACGACTCCTACAATCCGTCGATGCGAATCCTGATCGCAAACGACGACGGCTATCTGGCGCCAGGCCTGGCTGCTTTGGTGAGGGCTTGCGAAGGGCTCGGCGAGCTCGACATCGTGGCACCCGAGCAGAACGCCAGCGGAACGTCGAATTCGCTCACGCTCAACCGCGGCCTGTCGGTCTACACCGCCGCCAACGGTCATCGCTATGTCAACGGCACGCCTTCCGATTGCGTCCATGTTGCGCTCTCCGGCTTGCTCGAGCATCGCCCCGATCTGGTCGTCTCCGGCATCAACCAGGGCGCGAACATGGGCGACGACACGCTGTACTCGGGAACGGTGGCGGCGGCGATGGAGGGCTTTCTGTTCGGCATTCCGGCCATCGCCTTCTCGCAGGTGCAGAAGGGCTGGGCCGATCTCGAGGCCGCCGCTCGGGTGGCTCGCAGTGTCATCGAGCACGTGCTGCGCGATCCGCCGGCGTCGTCGCACTACCTGCTCAACGTCAACATTCCGAATCGACCCGATGCCGACCTGCTGCCACGGCGAATCACGCGGCTCGGCCGGCGCCACGCCAGCGAGCCGGTGATCCGCCAGGTCAGCCCGCGCGGCGAGACGCTGTTCTGGATCGGGCCGGCCGGCGATGCCCGCGAAGCGGGTCCCGGTACCGATTTCCACGCGACGAGCCATGGCGAGGTCTCGCTCACGCCCTTGCACGTCGATCTCACCGATCACGCCGCGCTGCCGGCGTGGCGGCAGTGGGCGGGCAAGGCCACCGGATGACGGCAAGCGATCGGCCGCGGTCGAAGTTCCCGCTGCAGCTCGATCGCCTTTCGAGCGCGGCCGCGATCTCGGCGAAGACCGTGCTTCGGCCGCAGCGCGACGTCGCCGCGGCACACGCCGATTCGAGTCGCCAAAAGGCTTCCGCCGGCCTGGGTCTCGATTCGGCCGACGTGCGCCGACGCATGGCCGAGCGCCTGCGCAACGGCGGCGTCGTTCAGCCGCTGGTCATCGCCGCATTCGCGCGCGTGCCACGCCATCTTTTCGTCGACCCGGCGCTGGCGACACAGGCCTACGAGGACACGAGCCTGCCGATCGGCCACGGCCAGACCATCTCGAAGCCTTCAGTGGTCGCACGCATGCTCGAACTGTTGTTCGATGGCGCGAATGCGCGCGTGAAGGGGAACCTAGGTGCCGTTCTGGAGATCGGTACCGGATGCGGATACCAGGCGGCCTTGTTGAGCGAGCTCTCCGTTCGAATCATCTCGATGGAGCGTCTCAAACCCCTGCACGACAAGGCGCGCAGCCTGCTTGCACCCACGCGTTCGGACCGCCTGCGTCTCGTCCACGGCGACGGAATGATCGGCCATGCGCCAGGCGCACCGTACGACAGCATCATCGCCGCGGCGGGCGGTGCCAGCGTGCCGCAGGCCTGGCTCGATCAGCTCGCGATCGGCGGACGACTCGTCTCGCCGGTGGAGCAGGACGATCGGGGCCAGGCGCTCGTCGTCATCGATCGCCGCGAGGAGGGATTCACCCGGCAGGCGCACGAGGCAGTTCGGTTCGTCCCTCTAAAATCGGGCCTTGCAGGATGAAGAAGAGCGAAGCGGTTTCATGTACGTGATTGAAGTTTCGGCGTTGCGGCTCGTCAAGGCCGCCGCAGCCCTTGCCGCGGCGATGAGTCTTTTCGGATGCGCCAATCCGCCGCACCGCGCACCCGTCGAGGAACGCTCGGCAACGCCGCGCGCGACGGTCGCGGCGGCAAGCCCGGCGCTCGCTCCGGCCTCGGCGGCCGATGCCGGCAAGCCCGTCACCGTCGACAGCGGCCCACGAGCCGGCTTCTATATGGTCAAGCCGGGCGACACGTTGATCCGCATCGGCCTGGACAACGGGCAGAACTGGAAAGACCTGGTTCGCTGGAACAGCCTCGACAACCCGAACCTCATCGAGGTGGGACAGACGCTTCGCGTCGTGCCCCCGGGAACCGATCCAACCATGTCGGCCAGCCGGCCTGTGACGACGACACGTGTCGAGCCACGGCCGCTCGAGACGAAGCCCGCAGGCACGACGACGGCCTCGGCGACGCCAATAGCCTCGGCGGCGGCCGCCCCTCCACCGCCGCCTGCGGCAACTCCAAAGGAAGGCGACGACGACGTCGCCTGGGGTTGGCCGGTGAGCTCCCCGGTGGCGCAGCCTTTCGACGAGTCGCGCAACAAGGGCCTGATCTTTCGCGGCAAGGCCGGCGACCCGGTGCTGGCGGCGGCCGACGGTCGCGTCGTGTATGCCGGCTCCGGGCTGCGCGGCTACGGCAACCTCGTGATCCTCAAGCACAACGCCACCTACCTCACCGCCTATGCGCACAACCAGACTTTGCTCGTCAAGGACGACCAGACCGTGCGCAAGGGCCAGAAGATCGCCGAGATGGGATCGACCGATGCCGACAGCGTGCAACTCCACTTCGAGATCCGCAAGCAGGGCAAACCGATCGATCCGGCAAAGTTGCTGCCGCCCCGCTGACGCGCCGCCGATTCGCTCCGCGGATTGAAATCCATGTGGTCCTGGCCTGTACTCGTCTTCGACATCGAGACCATTCCCGATGTGGCCGGCCTGCGCGCCTTGCGCCGGATGGACGCAAGCGTCGATGACGCCGGCGTCTATGCCGCCGAGATCGCCGAGCGCAAGGAGCGCGGCAAGAGCGACTTCATGCCGCTGCACCTGCAGCGCGTGCTCGTCATCAGCTGCGTGTTTCGCAATGCCGCGGGCCTGCGCGTGCACTCGATCGTCGACCGCGAGAGCGACGGGGCGAGCCAGGAGGAGCGCGTCGTCCAGTCGTTCTTCAACCTGGTCGAGCGGCACACGCCGCAGCTCGTGAGCTGGAACGGCGGCGGCTTCGACCTGCCGGTGCTGCATTACCGCGGCATGCGCCACGGCGTCGTCGCGAGCAAGTACTGGGACATGGGCGAAGACGACCGCGACTTCCGCTTCAACCACTACATCGGCCGGTATCACACGCGCCATCTCGACCTGATGGACCTGCTCGCCATGTACCAGCCGCGCGGCAACGCCCCGCTCAACGCCATGGCCAAGTTGTGCGGCTTTCCCGGCAAGCTCGGCATGGATGGCTCGCAGGTCTATTCGGCCTATCTCGACGGCAAGCGCGACGAGATCCGGCGCTACTGCGAGACCGACGTGATGAACACGTATCTCCTGTACTGCCGATTCCAGAAGATGCGCGGCGGCTTCACGGAGAGCGAGTACGAGCAGGAGATCGGCTTCGTTCGCGAAACGCTCGGCGCGATCGACGAGCCGCATTGGCAGGAGTACCTGGCCGCTTGGCCCGCACCGCCGATCCCTTCGGCCGCGGCGCCGGTCCCGCTCGATGTCGCCGCCGAGCCGGGCGCTGACGAGCCGGCCACTGCCGTGGCGGAGATCAGCACCTCGATCTACATCGATGCTTCGAGCATCCCCACGTAGTCGTCCCGCGTCGCCAGGCGCGGGTTGGTCTTGTGGCAATGGTCGGCCATGGCGCCGTCGATGATGCGATCGAACATGGCCGGTTCAACACCGAGCGCGGCCAAGCCTTCCGGCAGATCCAGCCGCGCATTCATCGACCGGATCGCGCCGGCGACCGTCTCGCCTTCGTCGTCGCTTTCAGGCAAGCCCATGGCGTGCGCCATGCGCGCGAGCCGTCGATCCTTGCGCATCGATTCGGCGCCGGCATTGAACTGCACAACTGCCGGCAGAAACATGGCATTGAGCGTGCCGTGATGCAGCTTCGGGTTCGCACCGCCCAGACTGTGGCTGAGGCTGTGCACGCAGCCGAGGCCTTTCTGGAAAGCCAGGGCGCCCTGCATGCTCGCGCTCATCATGTTCCAGCGCGCGTCACGGTCGCGTCCGTCTCGGGTCGCGCGCTCGATGTGCTTCCAGGCGCGTTCGAGGCCATCGAGACCGATGCCGTCGGCCGGCGGATTGACGGCCGGGGCCATGAAGGTTTCCATGCAATGCGCAATCGCATCCATGCCCGTCGCCGCAGTGAGGAAAGGCGGCAAGCCGAGCGTGAGGTCGGGATCGAGGAGGGCCGTCTTCGGCACCAGGTACCAGCTGTGGAAGCCGAGCTTGCGCCCGTCGTCGACGATGACGATGGCGCCGCGTGCGACTTCGCTGCCGGTGCCTGCCGTCGTCGGCACGGCGATGAGCGGAGCGACGCGATCGGTGATCCGCGGGCTGCCGCCTTCGATCGTCGCGTAGATTTTCAGGGCGCCTTCGTGCGTCGCCGCGATGGCGACGCCTTTGGCCAGATCGATGCTCGAGCCGCCGCCGACGGCAATCAGCCCGTCGCAGCCGTTCTCGAGATAGACCCGTGTCGCAGCCCGCACCGCCGCTTCGTTCGGGTTCGACGGCGTGGCGTCGAATACGGCGTGCGACAAGCCGCCGAGAGCTAGGGTGGCGCGATCGAGGAGCCCGGCGGCGCGCACGCCCGCGTCGCTGACGACGAGTGGCTTGCGGATGCCGGCGCGTTCGCATTCCTGCGGCAACAAGGCCAGCACGCCGAAGTCGAGCTGAACCTGGGTGATGTAATTGATCAGCGCCATGTCGCCAGTCTGGCACACTCGCGCCCCATCCCATGATGCAGCGATCCGACTTCCGATTCTTCGAGCGACTGCGCGTCCGCTGGGCCGAGATCGACGCCCAGAAGATCGTCTTCAACGGTCACTACCTGATGTACTTCGACACGGCCGTCGCCGGCTACTGGCGGGCGCTCGCGCTGCCGTATGCCGAGTCGATGCACGCGCTGGGCGGCGATCTCTTCGTGCGCAAGGCCGAGGTCGACTACCTGG
>JBDTIO010000552.1:0-12550 GCA_039936375.1 Caldimonas sp.
TGGTAGCGATAGGCGAACACCTTCTCGTGCCTGAGCAGGCCGGCGATGCCGTCGGTGAGCTGGATTTCCCCGCCGACGCCGCGCGACTGATTGGCGATCTCGGCGAAGACGCGTGCCGTCAGGACATAGCGGCCGGCGACGCCGAGGCGCGACGGCGCGACGTCGGGCGCGGGCTTCTCGACGATCTTCGTCACGTCGACGAGCCGCTCGCCGATCGACTCGCCGGCGACGATGCCGTAGCGCCTGGTGTGCTCGGCCGGCACTTCTTGCACGGCGATGACCGAAGCCCGCAGCGTTTCGAACTGCTCGACCATCTGCGCCAGCACCGGCGGCTTGCCGATCATCAGGTCGTCGGGCAGGAGAACGGCGAACGGCCGATCACCGACGAGATGGCGCGCACAGAGCACCGCGTGGCCGAGGCCGAGTGCCTTCGGCTGGCGAACGAAGACGCACTCCATGTCATCCGGCTTGACCGCGCGCACCATCGCCAGCAGCTCGCTGCGATTGGCTTTCTCGAGCGCGTCTTCGAGTTCGAACGTCGTGTCGAAATGGTCCTCGATCGCGCGCTTGTGGCGGCCGGTGACGAAGATCATTTCGCGCACGCCGGCGGCGTAAGCCTCCTCGACCGCGTATTGCACGAGTGGCTTGTCGACGACGGGAAGCATCTCCTTCGGCAAGGCCTTGGTGGCCGGCAGGAAACGGGTGCCGAGACCGGCCACGGGAAAGATCGCGTGTCTGACAAACATCTACTTACAATGAGTTCGAAGGGGCTCGCGGATTCTTGCACGCGGTCTCGTCACACTGAGGGGCATGCCGCCAATCCCGATGGATCTGCTGGTTGTCGACACGCTCGACCCCGACGTCATGACCTGGCTCGGCGAACGCCACCGCGTTCGCCACGCCGCCGAGCTGGCCTTCGAGCCGCGTGAATTTCGCCGCGCGCTCTACAACGTGCGTGCCGCCATCGTTCCCGCGTCGGTGACGATAGACACCGAGACACTCGACTTCGCCCCCGTGCTCCGCGCCCTCGGCCGGGTCAGCGCCGGCGCCGAGAACATCGACCTGGAAGCCTGCGAGAGGCGCCGCGTCGAAGTCGTGCGCAGCCTCACCGCGAGCGCCCGCGCCGAGGCCGAGTTCATGATCGGCGCGATGCTGTCGCTGCTCCGCCGCGTGCCGGTTCGTGGCGCCGACGGCTCGGCTGTCGGCCGCGAGTTGGGCGGCGCGACGATCGGGCTGGTCGGCATGCCGCCGGCGGCACGATCGATCGCCCAGTTGCTCGCCGGCTTCGGCGCCAATATCGTCGGCTACGACCCGGCGCTGCATGCCACCGATACCGTCTGGCCGCTCTGGCAGGTCACGCCGATCGGCTTGCGCGAGCTGGTCGAGCGCGCCGACGTGATGTGCGTGCAGCTGAACTATTTCAGCCGCTACCACGGCCTGCTCGGCGACCGCTTCCTGCCTTACTGCAAGCCGAACCAGATCCTTGTCAGCACCGCGCATTCGGCGCTCTTCGACGAGACTTCGCTGGCTGCGGCGTTGAAGAGCGGCCGCATCGCCGCCGCCTGGCTCGACAGCCTGGAGCCGGGCGCGCTGGACCCCGATCGGCCCTTGCACGGTATCGACACGCTGCAGGTGACGCCGCGAGTGGCGGCGACGACGCGCGAGTCGCGCCAGCGCAGCGCCTGGGCGGTTGCCCGGCGTATCGACGAGCTGCTCGACTTCGTGCCGCGCAGCGCCCGCGAATTCAGCTCGATGATTCCAAGCGGTCTCGCTGGTCTCGAAGCCGCGACATGGTCACCGTGAATTCGGTGACCCGCTTTTTCTCCTGATCGACCACCGCCGCGGGCGCCCGCGCCACGAAGCTTTCGTTGGCGAGCTTGGCGTGGGCCTTGGTGACCTCGCCGCCGAGACGGTCGATCTCCTTGCTCAGACGGAGCCTCTCCGCCTCGACGTCGATCTCGACGTGCAAGGCAATGCGGGTCGCGCCGGCGACCGCGACCGGTGCATCGCGGGTCGCGGCGGCGAAGCTCGCGTCGTCGTCGAAAAGCGTCACTTCGGAGATTCGCGCCAGCGACTTCAGCAGCGGCGTCGCCGAGGCGATGAACGCGGCGTCGCCGGTCGTGTAGAGCGGCACGCGCTCGCCGGGCGGAAGGTTCATCTCGCTGCGCAGGTTGCGGCAGCTGCCAACCACCGCCTTGAGCGTCGCCACCCACGCATCGGCCGCTGGATCGACGCGTTCGAGCTGCGCCTTCGGGTAGGCCGCCTGAACCACGCCGGGCTCGGTCTCCGCGGTCTTCCTGCCGGCGGCCACGGCGACACGCTCCCACAACTCGGCCGTGATGAAGGGCGCGATCGGATGGAGCAGCCGCAGCACCGTCTCGAGCACGCGCAAGAGCGTGCGGCGCGTGGCGCGCTGCTCGGCCTCGACCGTCGACTGCAATTGCACCTTGGCGATCTCGAGGTACCAATCGCAGTACTCGTCCCAGACGAACGAATAGATCGCGCCGGCGACGGTGTCGAGTCGGTACTCGGCGAAGCCCTGCTCGACGGCGGCCTCGACGCGCTGCAACTCGCCGGTGATCCAGCGATCGACCGGCGAGAACACGAGGTAGCGGTGGAACGGCTGGCCCGGTGCGCACTCGGCCTTGCTGTGCTCGGCGAGCCCGCAGTCCTTGCCTTCGCAGTTCATCAGCACGAAGCGCGTCGCGTTCCAGAGCTTGTTGCAGAAGTTGCGATAGCCCTCGCAGCGCTTCGAGTCGAAATTGACGTTGCGGCCCAGGCTGGCGAGCGATGCGAAGGTGAAGCGCAGGGCATCGGCGCCGAAGCCGGGAATGCCGTTCGGAAACTCGGCCGCCGTGTCCTTGCGAATGCGCGGCGCCGTCTCGGGCCGGCGCAGGCCGGTGGCACGCTTCTCGAGCAGCGGCTCGAGGGCAATGCCATCGATCAGGTCGACCGGGTCGAGCACGTTGCCTTCCGACTTGCTCATCCGCTTGCCTTGCGCGTCGCGCACCAGGCCGTGGATGTAGACGTCGCGAAACGGCACCTTGCCGGTGAACTGCAGCGTCATCATGATCATCCGGGCGACCCAGAAGAAGATGATGTCGTAGCCGGTGACGAGCACGCTCGACGGCAGGAACAGGTCGAGTTCCTCCGTCTGCTTCGGCCAGCCGAGGGAAGAGAACGGCACCAGGGCCGACGAGTACCAGGTGTCGAGCACGTCGGGGTCGCGCGTCAGCGGGCCGCCGTAGCCCGCGGCCTCGGCCTTGGCGTGCGCTTCGGCCTCGCTCTTTGCGACGAAAAGCTCGCCGCCTTCGCCGTACCACGCGGGAATCTGGTGGCCCCACCAGAGCTGGCGCGAGATGCACCAGTCCTGGATGTTGTTCATCCACTGGTTGTAGGTGTTGATCCACTGGGCCGGATAGAACTTCACCGCGCCGGACTCGACCGCCTCGATCGCCTTGCCGGCGATCGAGGTGCCGTCCTTGCCGGCCTTCGTCGTGGCGACGAACCATTGGTCGGTCAGCATCGGCTCGACGACCTGACCGGTGCGCACGCAGATCGGCACGGCGTGCTTGTGCGGCACCGCCTTCTCCAGGAAGCCTTGTGTCTCCAGGTCGCGCAGCACGTCCTTTCTCGCGTCGTAGCGGTCGAGTCCGCGGTAGGCGGCCGGACCGTTCTCGTTGATCTTGGCGTCGAGCGTGAAGATCGTGATCAGCGGCAGGCCATGACGCATCGCCACGGCGTAGTCGTTGAAGTCGTGCGCGCCGGTGATCTTGACGCAGCCGGAGCCGAACTCGCGGTCGACATAGGCGTCGGCGATGACCGGGATCCGGCGATCGCAGAGCGGCAGGTCGACCAGTTTGCCGACGAGATGCCGATAGCGATCGTCATCGGGATGCACGGCGAGCGCGCCGTCGGCAAGCATCGTCTCTGGCCGCGTCGTGGCGATGTGCATGCCGCGCATCAGTCGGCCCTCGGCGTCGAGCTGCGGCCCGTCGCTGAACGGATAGAGGATGTGCCACATCGTCCCGTCGCGTTCCTCGTTCTCCACCTCGAGGTCGGACACGGCCGAAAGCAGCACCGGGTCCCAGTTCACGAGCCGCTTGCCGCGGTAGATGAGGCCTTGCTCGTGGAGCTCGACGAAGGTCTGCGTCACGACCTCCGAGAGTCGCGAGTCCATCGTGAAGTACTCGTATTTCCAGGCCACCGAGTCGCCCATGCGGCGCATCTGCCGGGTGATCGCCCCGCCGCTCGTCTCCTTCCAGTCCCAGACCTGGGCGACGAAGTTCTTGCGTCCGAGGTCGTGCCGGCTGAGCCCGGTTTCCTGGAGCTGGCGCTCGACGACGATCTGGGTGGCGATGCCGGCGTGGTCGGTGCCCGGCACCCAGAGCGTGTTTTCGCCCTTCATGCGGTGATAGCGCACCAGCGCGTCCATGATGGTGTGCTGGAACGCGTGCCCCATGTGCAGCGTGCCGGTGACGTTGGGCGGCGGCAGCTGGATCGCGAAGGATGGCTTGGCCGGGTCGAGGGTCGGTTCGTAGACGCCGCTCTCTTCCCAGAGCGGGCCCCAGTGCTCCTCGATGGCGATGGGGTCGAAGGACTTCGCTAGATCGGTCATTGGCGAAAGGTGAACCGGCGCTTTCGCGTCAGCGATCCGGGATGATGGCGCAGGCAGGCGGCGTCGGCGTTGCCGGCACGTCGCCGAGCAGGAAGACCGTGTAGACATTGCCGGCAGTGAGCGTGACGCTGGCTGACTGACAAAGCGACGCCGTGCCCGCCGACGCCTGGAGCAGCGCCAGCGCCGTGCTCGCCTGCACCTGGGCGTAGCCCGACGACGTGCCGAAGGGAGCGGCGCTGCCGACGTTGATGAAATTGTCGGTGAGGACGGCCGGGAGGGTCGTGCCCATGCCGTTGACGAGGCGCAGCTTCACGGGACTGGCGGCGCTCGTCGAGGCCGAGTTGTCGTCGGCGATCAGCACCGGCTTCGTCGCCGTCGTGCCGGCGACGAGCAAGGTCAGCTCGTCGCCGGGCTCCGTCGACAGACCAGGATCGGGTACGGCGGCGCCACCGATCGTCGCGACCAGCGTCAGCGGGCCCGACGGAACGACCATGTAGAGGCCGACCGCGGGCGCCGGCAGGTTGGTGCCGAGCGGCACACCGTTGGCGGTGGCCGTGACGATCGCGCCGCCGGTGGCGCCGACTGCAAGCCGGATGCGCGCCGAGGCGTTCGACGCCGCCGTCAGGCTGCCTTGCTGGTTGAGCACCAGGCCGTTGAGCAGTACGCCGCCGGTGCTGCGCGTCAGGATGACGGTCACGATCTGACCATCGGACAGGGTCAGCGAAGGAATGTCGAGACGCAGGTCGCTCTTGTCGCCGGCGGGCGTGACGCAAAGGTGATAGGTCGTTCCGCCGCTTGCCGCGTTGACCTGCGTGTACGAGGCCTGCAGGCCGGTGGCGGCGGTGAAGAACGGCGCCGCCGGCGACGTCGCCAGGCCGGAGCAGGCGGTGGTCAGCAGATAGGCATCGACGCTGGCGACGTCGGTGGTATCGGCGTTGAAGAGTCGCAGCTTGGCGGTGCCCGAGCTCGGCGAGCCCTCGTTGTCCGACAGGTAGGTGGCTGTCAGCGTGCCGCCGCTGGTGTAGGCGATGATCGTGTAGTCGTTCTTCTTTTGCACCGTTCCCGGCAGCGTCGCCGCCGTGGCGCCTGAGCCGGCAAGGTTGAGGTTGAAGGTGTAGCTCGCGGCTTTGAGGTCGACGTACGGGCTCGCCGTGCTGGCGGCGACGTTGCCGCTCAACAGGCTCGACGACTGGTAGAGGTCGAGAGCGCCGATGCCGGTCGTGGCGTTGACGAGGCGAACGTGACCGTCGTTGACCGAGAGCGAGCCGCCGCCGCAACCGGCCAGGCCGGCCGCGGTCAGGGCGACGAGCCCGGAGAGCATGAATCTCAGCGTTTGGCGCACAGCGTTCCTTCTCGATGGGTGGCCGCCGAGCGGCCCGGGCTCACATCAGCAGATGCTCGCCGGCGTTATCGCCACCCAGAATCACGTAGTTGACCTTGCGGATGTCGGCGAGTTTCGTGCCGCCGGCGTAAGAGATCGAGCTTTGCACGTCTTCGCGCATCTCGCGCAAGGTGTCGGCGAGCTTGCCCTTGATCGGCTCGAGGATGCGCTTGCCCTCGACGTGCTTGTACTCGCCCTTGTTGAAGTCCGAAGCCGAGCCGTAGTACTCCTTGAAGAGCTTGCCGTCGACCTCGACGGTGCGGCCGGGCGATTCCTCGTGGCCGGCGAACAGCGAGCCGATCATCACCATGCAGGCGCCGAAGCGCACGCTCTTGGCGATGTCGCCGTGATCGCGGATGCCGCCGTCGGCGATGATCGGCTTGGTCGCGACGCGCGCGCACCACTTCAGCGCCGAGAGCTGCCAGCCGCCGGTGCCAAAGCCCGTCTTCAGCTTGGTGATGCAGACCTTGCCCGGGCCGACGCCGACCTTCGTGGCGTCGGCGCCCCAGTTCTCGAGGTCGATCACCGCTTCCGGCGTGGCGACGTTGCCGGCGATCACGAACGCCTGCGGCAGCTTGGTCTTGATGTGCTCGATCATCCGGTGCACGGTGTCGGCGTGGCCGTGGGCGATGTCGATGGTGATGTAGTCGGCACCAACGCCGTCGGCGGCGAGCCGGTTGATCACTTCGTAGTCGGGCTGCTTGACGCCGGAGCTGATCGAGACGAACAGCTTCTTGTCGCGCATCTTCTTCGCGAAGGCGACGTTGTCGACGTCGAAGCGATGCATGACGTAGAAGAAATCGTTCGTCGCCAGCCACTCGGCGATCGGCTCGTCGACGACCGTCTTCATGTTCGCCGGAACGACCGGCAGGGCGAAGCTACGCGGCCCGAACTCCTGCGCCGCATCGCACTCCGAACGGCTCTCGACCCGGCACTTGCGCGGCAGGAGCAGAACGTTGTCGTAGTCGAAGATTTCCATGGCGCGACGCAAAAACGGGCACCTCGAAGAGTGCCCGTGTCCGCATTCTACGCAGGTGGCGCTCCTAGAATGGAGCGATGAACTTTTCCATGACGGCGCAGCGCCCGTCGCCCTTGCTCGAAGGCCTCAATCCGGAGCAACTCGCCGCCGTCACGCTGCCGCCCGAGCCGGCCCTCATCCTCGCCGGCGCCGGCTCCGGCAAGACCCGCGTCCTGACGACCCGTGTCGCCTGGCTGATCCAGACCGGCCAGCTGTCGCCCGGCGGCGTCATGGCGGTCACCTTCACCAACAAGGCGGCCAAGGAGATGCTGGTTCGCCTCGACGCGATGCTGGCGATTCCCGTGCGCGGCATGTGGGTCGGCACCTTCCACGGCCTGTGCAACCGGTTCCTGCGTGCGCATTGGAAGATGGCGGCGCTGCCGCAGGGCTTCCAGATCCTCGATTCGAGCGACCAGCTCTCGGCCGTCAAGCGTGTCATGAAGGCGCTGAACCTCGACGAAGAGCGTCACGTGCCCAAGCAGATCACCTGGGCCATCGCCGGCGCCAAGGACGACGGCATGCGTCCGAAGGACATCGAGGTGCGCGACGAGCAGAGCCGCGTCATGGCCCAGGTCTATGAGGCCTACGACGCGCAATGCCAGAGGGAAGGCGTCGTCGATTTCGCCGAGCTGATGCTGCGCACCTACGAGCTGCTGCGCGACAGCACGGCGCTGCGCGAGCACTACCAGCGGCGCTTTCGCCACATCCTGGTCGACGAGTTCCAGGACACCAACAAGCTGCAGTACGCCTGGCTGAAGATGTTCGCCGGGCCGCCCGAGCTGGGCTGCGCCCTCTTCGCGGTGGGCGACGACGACCAGAGCATCTACGCCTTTCGCGGTGCCCAGGTCGGCAACATGGCGGCGTTCGAACGCGAGTACCGCGTGAAGGTGGTGATCAAGCTCGAGCGCAACTACCGCTCGTACGGCAACATCCTCGACGCCGCCAACGAGCTGATCTCGAAGAACTCGCGCCGGCTCGGCAAGAACCTGCGCACCGAGGCCGGCCCGGGCGAGCCGGTTCGCGTCCACGAAGCTACGTCCGACTTCGCCGAAGCGCAGTGGTTCATCGAGGAGGCGCAGCAGCTGCACCGCGAAGGCACGCCGCGCCACGAGATCGCCTTGCTCTATCGCAGCAACGCGCAGAGCCGGGTGATGGAGAGCGCGCTCTTCAACGCCTCGATTCCGTACAAGGTCTACGGCGGCCTGCGCTTCTTCGAGCGCGCCGAGGTCAAGCACGCGCTCTCGTACCTGCGCCTGGTCGAAAACGCGAACGACGACACCAGCTTTTTGCGCGTCGTCAATTTCCCGGCGCGCGGCATTGGCGCTCGCACCATCGAGCAGCTGCAGGACGCGGCGCGCGCCAGCGGGCGCAGCCTCTGGCAAAGCGTCGGCTCGCTGACGGGCAAGGGCGGCGCCAATCTCGTTGCCTTCACCGCGCGCATCGACGCGATGCGCAACGAGACCCGCGGCCTGACCTTGCGCGAGATCATCGTCCACATGCTCGAAGCGTCGGGCCTGGTCGACTTCTACAAGACGGATCGCGAGGGCAAGGATCGGCTCGAGAATCTCGAGGAGCTGGTCAACGCGGCCGAGGCTTTCGTGACGCAGGAAGGCTTCGGCAAGGACGCGGTGGCGTTGCCGGTCGACGAGACCGGCGCGGCGAGCGGCGGCATCTTCGCCGGCACGGCCGGCCGCGCCGAGTTCACGACACCGGGTGCCGAGATCGTCGGCACGGGCGAGATCGTCGCGCCGCCGCGACTCGTGCCCGACGCCGAGACAGGTGAGATCATGTCGCCGCTCGCGGCCTTCCTCACCCACGCCTCGCTCGAAGCGGGCGACAACCAGGCGCAGGCCGGACAGGACGCCGTCCAGCTCATGACGATCCACTCGGCCAAGGGACTCGAGTTCGATTGCGTCTTCATCAGCGGTCTGGAGGAAGGTCTCTTCCCGCACGAGAATTCGTCGACGGATCTCGATGGCCTGGAAGAAGAGCGCCGCCTGATGTACGTGGCGATCACGCGGGCGCGAAAGCGTCTCTACCTCAGTTTTTCGCAGACGCGCATGCTGCACGGCCAGACCCGCTACAACGTCAAGAGCCGCTTCGTCGACGAGCTGCCCGAAGCGGCGCTGCGCTGGATCACGCCGAAGAACCAGGGCTTCGGCTCGGGCTTCGCCCGCGAATACAAGGAGGCCTGGTCGCGCGGCTCGGGCCTGCACTCGATCGTCGGCACCGGTCGCGTGCCGATCTTCGGCGGCGCACCGATGCCGCTGCCTGCATCGAGGCACGGTCTTCGTTCCGGGCAGGGCGTGTTCCACGGCAAGTTCGGCGAAGGCGTCGTTATCACGCTCGAAGGCAGCGGCGACGATGCCCGCGCCCAGGTCAACTTCGGCCGGCACGGCATGAAGTGGCTGGCGCTCAGCATCGCCAAGTTGACGCCGGTCGATTGAGGCCTGGTCTTCGGCCAAGTCGTAGGAGCCGCGTGTTCGCCTGGATGCTTGGCTTCTCGTCGTCCACCAGAGCTGCCGCCAAGCCGCATCGGGATCGAATTCAATGACGAATTGGATGGCCGGAGTCTGCAAAGCGAACGGCATTGACATTCGCTACCTTCGAACCGGAGGGGTCAAGCCGCCATTGGTTTTGCTCCACGGATTGGCTGGGAACGGAGCCTGCTGGACTTCTTTGGCTCGTGCTTTCGAGGGTGAATACGATGTCGTGATGCCAGATGCCAGGGGACATGGGAATTCGAGCGCTCCGCTTCATGGGTACAGGTACCAGGATCATGCGAACGACGTCATTGAACTCATCCGACGGCTCCGACTTGCCGATCCAATTCTGCTCGGGCACTCAATGGGAGGCATGACTGCGGCTGTGGTGGCGAGCCAAGCCGAACGGATTATTCGCGGTGTCGTTCTGGCTGATCCCACATTCTTGAGTCCGCAACGCCAGCGCGAAGTTTGCGACAGCGACGTCGCCGAGCAACACCGCCGAATCCTCCGTCTGGATAAGCGTGAGGTGTTGGCTCAGGGCACAGTTGCGATACAAGCGTCGTTCGTCCGAGATTGTCGGACTATTAGTTAGTGCGAGGCTACAGACCCGGTTGAATGCGTTTGGCGTTCTCACCCCGCCCACCCCTGATTACCATCAGTTAGTGAGTGCAATCGATGTCCCGACCCTGCTTGTCATTGGAGATGCCGGCGCCGTTGTGTCCCTTGAAACGGCAAGAGAATTGCAGAGTCTTAACCGGCGCATCAGGGTCGAACAACTACGGGACGCTGGCCACGGGGTTCCGCATGACCAACCCGAGCGCTTTGAAGCGGTGGTGCGGTCCTTCCTCGACTCGGTGGTCACGTCGCCGCTCATCGTGTAATGGCTTACCGCGAGTGCGGGCTAAGGCGCTCCAGCCGACGCGCTTCGCGCGGAGGCGCGAAAGATTGGAGGGGTGGATATGAGTGACGCTGAACATGCGATGAAGCGCGTTCTTGAATCCTACAAGTCGGCAGTCTTCGCGAAGGATGTCGAGGCTTTCATCTCCCTGTACGACCCGGACGTTCGGGTGTTCGACGCATGGGGAGTCTGGTCGTACGAAGGGACGGCCGCGTGGCGAATCGCGATCGAAGGATGGTTCTCCTCGTTGGGCAGCGAAAGAGTGGCCGTGACATTCGCCGAAGTGCGTACCTCGGCGGGTCGCGACCTGGTCATGGTCAACGCCATCGTCACCTATGCGGGTAGCTCCGCGCAAGAGCCGCTGCGCTCGATGCAGAACCGCCTCACGTGGGTGCTTCGGACTACCGGGCACGTCTTGAGGATCATGCACGAACACACCTCGGCGCCGATAGGGTTCGACGACTTGAAGGCCATTCTTCAGCGCCAGGGAGCCTCGTGAACCTTCGCGAGGGCGTCGTCATCACGCTCGAAGGCAGCGGCGACGATGCCCGACGACATCGCGTCCGTGCGTGATACAAGAAGCATCATGCAATCGATCGAGCCGGATTCCGAACCGATAGCGGGCAGTCTCGATGCTTTGCAAGGAACGGCGCCGTTTCCCCGGCTGGTCGGCGACGTCGGTGGAACGCGCGCCCGATTCGGCTACGTGCCGCGCGTCGGCGGCCGCATCGAACGCATCGCCGAGCTGGCGTGCGACGACTTCCCGGGCCTCGAGGCGGCGGTCGACAGCTACCGCAAGGCCCAAGGCGTGCCGCCGCTCGCCGCGGCTGCCATCGCCATCGGCGGCGCCGTCACGGGCGATCTCGTGTCGATGACGAACCGAGGTTGGTCCTTTTCCACTCGGTCGCTGCGTCGCTGTCTCGGCATCGATCGCCTGCTCATCCTCAACGATTTTGCGGCGCTGGCTTTGTCGCTGCCCACGCTCGCTGATGACGAGCTGAGACGCATCGGTGGCGGCGTAGCCGTCACCGGCGAAGCCATCGCGCTGCTCGGGCCTGGCACCGGACTCGGCGTCGCCGGCCTCCTCAGGCGAAGCGAAGCGACACTGCCGCTCGTCGGCGAAGGCGGACACGCCACGCTCAGCGCTGCCGACGAGACAGAGGAGCTCGTGATCGTGTATTTGCGCAGCGAGTTCGGCCATGCATCGGCGGAGCGGGCTCTGTCAGGCGGCGGACTGGTCAATCTCTATCGCTTCGTGCGCGCAAGGGCCGGCGGCGCGGCGCAGGATCTTTCGCCGGTGGACGTGACCGCGGCGGCGATGGCAGGATCCGACGACGCCTGCGTCGAAGCCGTCGACATCTTCTTCGGGCTGCTCGGAGGCTTTGCCGGAAATCTCGCGCTGACACTCGGCGCACGCGGTGGCGTCTACATCGGTGGCGGCATCGTGGGGCGTCTCGGCGACTGGATCGATCGTTCGAGCTTTCGCTCGCGGTTCGAGGCGAAGGGCCGCTTTGCGAACTACCTTTCGTCGATCCCGGTATGGCTGATCGAGCCGGGCTCGCCGCCGGCGCTGCGCGGTGCGAATGCCGCCCTCGACGGGTGGCGAGGACCGCAGCAAGGCAACGCTCGCTGAAGCAGGCTCATCTCGGCTCGATGTGAACGCGGGTCGGTGTGTGCGTCAAGGCAATTGCGTCGGCGGCCACGTCGACGCGGCGACCGTCGACCTCCACGCGTGCGTCCCTGGCCCATGGCCCGCGCAGGATCATGCCTCCGGGGGGCCATGAACGCAGGCCCGAGACGTGGATGTCGATGGCGCCGTTCGACGTGGCTCGTGCCGTCCAGCTGAGCAGGCCGTAGGGCGTGCGAAGGTTGCGAATCGAGAGTCCCTTGCCGCAGAGCCACGACATTGGCACGCCCGCGGCGAGCACCAGCGAGTATTCGCCTTCGTGCTCGTACGCGAACAGGTCGAGCACTGAGCGGATGTGGTCGGAGGCGACCCAACCGTGCGGCATGTCGCCCAGGAAGCGCGGCTCGCGTGGATTGCGCAGCACCACTTCGGCCCACTGGTTCCAGCCGGCGGGCCGCCGATCGGCATAGAAGTAGGTCAAGGCGGCCAGCGCGCGCTCGCGCTCGTCGAGCCTGACGAATG
>JBDTIO010000553.1:0-2698 GCA_039936375.1 Caldimonas sp.
CACCGACTTGGGGCCGGCAGGCGGGACGCTGTCGCGCGACATCGCCGAGCTGGTGGCCGAGGCGCTGTCGGCGACCGAGCAGCCCGGCGCGGCGGCGGGCGCTCCGGCCATGCCTTCCTGAGAACGATGCCGCGCAGCGCTCGACAAGGTAGAGGATCGAGCGGTGCGCGGGGCCGTGCCACCGAACTTGACGCACTCCGGAAGTGGCCGACTCGGGTGAGCCGGCAAGCTCGCTCAACGACCGACGATGACGCCGACCACGATGGCGGCGTCGAGAAGGATCCAGCCGATGCATGCCACGTAGATGGTCTTGTCCTTCTTTCGAAAGCCATAGACAAACCAGAGGCACGCCGAGACGAGGTAGGAGGCCCACGACAGGATCGAGACGCCACTGGCATTGCGTGCGAACCAGACCGTGAGCACCTGGGGCACCGTCATCAGCATCGTGACGACCGAAAGGCTTCTCAGTATTTTTTCAAGGGCCGTGGCCGGGTTTTGCGGCGGCGGAACCTCGATCGGCCGGCCGTCGGGATGATGTGTAGACATCGGCTGCTCCTCGAAACTGGCCGCCCGAACCGCAGCGAAGGCGGCGAGTTGTCTGCGCTGACGATCTCGCACCTGGCAATGCTGCGGACGAGCAGGGCGTCGGCAATGAGCGAGCGATTGCCACGCCACGGGACGGCCTCGGCGCACATCCCCGCGGTCCGATCAGGCCGGCCAAGTCGGCGCGAATCTTATCGCGTCGTGAGGTATCGTCGTTTTCGAAGCCTGTCGCGATTCTCCGCCGATGAAGCTCCACATCCTCTCCGACGTGCACTTGAGCTTTTGCGACTTGGCGCCCCCGGTGGCTGACGCCGACGTGGTTGTCTTGGCCGGCGACGTCTCGCGTCCGCGCGAAGCCGTGGCCTGGGCGCAGCGATTCGACAAACCCGTGCTCTACGTTCCGGGGAATCACGAGTTCTACGGCGGCAGCCTCGACGGCGTTGCGGCCGACCTCGAACGGCTCAGCGCCGGCACCCGTGTTCGCGTGCTCGACAACGCCGAGGCCGTGATTGGCGGTGTGCGCTTCCTGGGCACGACCTTGTGGACCGACTTCGAACTGTTCGGCCACGGCGAGAAAATGGCGGCAGCAATGGCCGAAGGGCAACGCCTGATCCGCGACTTCAGCAGGATTCGCCTCGCCGAAGGACGCGACGCCATGTTCTCGCCGGCCGACTCGGCGGTGCTCTTCAGGCGCAACGCCGCCTGGCTCGGTGCGGGGCTCGCGACGAAACACGACGGGCCGACCGCCGTGATCACCCATCACGCACCTTCGCCCAAGAGCATCCACCCGCGGTTCGCCGACTCGCTGCTGAATGCGTGCTTCGTGTCGAACGCGGAAAACCTTCTCGATGGAAGTCAGGCGGGACTATGGATTCACGGCCACACCCACGACAGCTTCGACTACGTCGTCAACGGAACGCGCGTCGTCTGCAATCCGCGCGGCTACGCCAAGAGCGGTGTGAACGAAAACGCGCGCTTCGATCCATCCCTCGCCATCGAGGTCGAGTAGCGCGGGTTGCAAGCCCACGTTGTCAGTCTCGGTGGCGCTTCGCTTTCCCCGCCTTCGTGACGCGAGTCAGAACGACGGCGACGGCTCGCCGGATTCGGGTGCTCGATCGATCACGTCGGCCGCTGACGGAACCGTGGCGCGAGCTGTCTCGTTCGGGTCTGTTTCTTTGCGTATCTCCACCGTTATCGACGGAACCTGTGCAAGTAGCGTCAGGCCCGCCGAACCATCGGCCGCGCGTGCGTGCCAATTCGCTAAGGCGACAACGGTTCCGATAGCAGCGGCTGCCCCGATGGCAACGGCGCCGGCGCGCACGGGCGTGCGACGTACTAGAGAACTCTTCTCATGGTTCATTGGGAACTCCTCGAATCTTGCCTTCTGAAGGCCTGAATGACGACGACTGGTACGCTTCGTACCTGCTCCAAAGAGCGGATTTGCGATGGGAAACCGGACACCGCAATTGATTGCTTTACGAAGATTGCCCTTCCCCCAACTTCGTTTCACTGAAGGGTCGTGACGACATGGCTCTCTATCGACTGGGCGACAAGACGCCGCAGGTGCCGGCCTCGGCCTACGTCGCCGAAGAAGCGGTGCTCATCGGCGACGTGACGCTCGGCGAGCACGCCAGCGCCTGGCCGGGCGCGGCGGCGCGGGCCGACAACGAGCCGATCCGCATCGGCGCACGCAGCAGCGTGCAGGAAGGTGCCGTGCTGCACGCCGACCCGGGCTTTCCGCTCGTCATCGGCGAAGGCGTCACGGTCGGCCACCAGGCGATGCTGCACGGCTGCACGATCGGCGACGGCACACTGGTCGGCATCCAGGCCGTCGTGCTGAACGGCGCGGTGATCGGCAAGGACTGCCTGATCGGCGCCGGCGCGATCGTCACCGAAGGCAAGGTCTTTCCCGACCGCTCGCTGATCCTCGGCGTGCCCGGCAAGGTCGCGCGCACACTCGGCGACGACGACGTCGCGCGGCTGAGGCAGGCGGCCGAGAGCTACGTCGAACGCGGTACCCTCTTTCGCAAGGAGCTCGTCCGCGTCGGCTGAGCTCGATTCCTGATTCGCGGAGCACCGACATGGCAGATCTGTTCGACAACCCGATGGGCCTGATGGGGTTCGAGTTCGTCGAGTTCGCCTCGCCGACGCCGCA
>JBDTIO010000554.1:0-4155 GCA_039936375.1 Caldimonas sp.
CTGGCCGCCGACGCTGATGCTGCCGGCCGAGGGCACGTCGAGGCCGCCAATGAGGTTGAGCAGCGTCGTCTTGCCGGAGCCCGACGGGCCCATCAGGGCGAGGAAATCGCCCTGCTCGACATCGAGATCGACGTGGTGCAGCACTTCCACCTTCAGCTTGCCGCGCTCGTACACCTTCGACAGGTCGCGGATCTCGATCAGCTTGGCCATTGCTCGGTCTCTCCTCGTGCACATGCAGTGTGTTTGCATTTCCCCGCCGCACCGGTCGTGTCAGTGCGGCTCTTCGATCGCGACGCTCGCGCCGTCTTGCAACGCGGGCGGCGGCGACAGTACCACTCGATCGCCGGGTTTTACTCCATCGGGCACGAGCTTCATGGCGCCGTAATCCTGCGCCGCCGACGAGACGGCACGCTGCATCGCCTTGCCGTTCTCGATGACGAAGACCACGCTCTTGCCGTCGCGCTGGGCGAGCGCCGCTCCCGGCATGAGCGTGCCCTTGGGCCGCTGCGCGGTGGTCGGTGCCTTCGGGCCGAGGAAGGACACGCGCACCCCCATGTCGGGCACGATCCGCGCGTCTTTCTGCTCGAGCGCGACGCGCACTTTGACGGTCGCCTTGCCGCGATCGGCCGCCGGCACGATGGCAATCACATGCGCCGGAATCTTCCAGTCGGGATACGCGCTCAGGATCGCCTCGGCCGGCATGTCGGGCTTGACCTGGCCGATGTAGGCCTCGCTGACGTCGACGTCGATCTCGAGCGAATCCATGTCGACGATGGTGCCGACCCCGGTGCGCGTGAAGCCGCCGCCGGCCGACAGCGGCGAGACGATCTCGCCGACCTGGGCCGCCTTGACGGTGACCACGCCGGAAAACGGCGCGCGCACCACGGCGTAGTCGGAATTGACCTTCGCCGCATCGACTTGCGCGCGGGCCGCGTCGGCCTCGCGACGGCGCGCATCGAGCTGGGCGGCGGCGGTGGCTACCGCCGTGCGCGACTGCTCCGCGCCCTGCAGCGAGATCATGCCGCTGGCCACCAGCGTGTCCTGGCGGCGCGAATCGGCCTGCGCCTGCAGCAGCTGCGCCTGCGCGGTGGCCACCTGGGCTTGCGCCGACATGACGTTGGCGTTGGCCACCGCCAGGCCGGCGCGCAGCCCGCTGTCTTCCAGACGGGCGATGACCTGGCCTTTTTGCACATGGTCGCCTTCTTCGATCAGCACTTCGGTGAGGGTGCCGGTGATCTGCGTCGACACGGTGGCGGCGCGCCGCGCCGTGATGTAGCCGGTGGCCTGCAACACCGTGCCGGCGGCACCGCCGGTGCCCGGAGCGGTGGCGGTGGCCGCTTGTACGGCGATCGGGCGGGCGCCGAGGAACCACCAGGCGAGGCCGGCAATGAGGGCGATGACGACGACCCCGGCAAGCGCCAGCCACGCCCAGCGCGCACCGTCTTTGCCCTCATCCTCGCGCTGTTGCCCATCAATGCGCAGCTCGCTCAGCAGTTTCGCGTCAATGTTGCTCACGAACCGATCTCCATGAAGGATTCTCGCCGGCCTCCAACCGTGATCGCTGCGAAAGACAAGGTTGCGCCATGTCGGCTCAAGAATCGCTACGCGGGCCTGACATGGCTCGGCAGGAGTTTAGGGCCCCGCCCGCGCGCGTCCGTCGCCACGTGACGCAACTCGTCGCGGCAAACCCGGGCTTCGTCGCATACCGATTGGCTCTGCGTCGCAGCGCTCCTAGAGTGCGTCCATCGCATTCGAACAGCACGACCCGCAGGAGCCAAGATGAACAGCAGCCGCACCACTCTCTACACCCTGATCTTCGCCGTGCTGAGCACCGCGACCCTCGCCTTCGCCACGCAGGCGCAGCACCAGGAGGCGAACCGTGCGGCCGCAAGCACGGCGCCGATGCAGGTGATCGAGCTTCCGCGCGTCGAAGTGACCGGCCATCGCATCCGCTGAGCGAGACGGATCCCCATTTCCCCGCAACCCCGCGCCGCCCGCCTCGATCGGGCGGCTACCCTCCCAGGGCGGGGTTCTTGAAACGCGCTTCGGCGCGTTTTTTTTGGGCCGCGATGAATGCCCTCAATCGCCCAGCGTGCGATAGAAGAAGTGGGTGGCGCACAGGCCCCCCTTCGGCAGCAGCGCGAAGCCGGGAATCGTGCCGCTGAGCTGCCAGCCCATGCGCGCGTAAAGCCGTTCGGCGTCGGAACTCGCGGTGTCGAGCACGAGCAACGTCTTGCCGCATTGGCGCGCCGCGGCTTCGGCCGCACCCATCAACGCCGCGCCCATACCCTGGCCGCGCGCCCGCCGATGCACCAGCATCTTCGAGACGTCGGCGCGATGCGGCTGGTTCTCGGGCAGATCGAGCACAAGCTGCACCGTGCCGACGATGCCGTGCTCGTCTTCGGCGACCAACAGCAGGCGCGCGCCGCTGGCGACGCCGTCAGCCACGCCGGCCCAGAAGGCCAGCGCCTTCGGCATCGACAACGGGTCCATGAAGCTCACCGAGGCGCCGCCTTCGACGCAGTCGATCAGCACTTCGGCCAGTTGCTGGCGCTGCAGCAGAGTCACCGTCGACAGGCGACGGACGATGGGATGGGAGACAGCGGACATGGGCAAAAAGGCTCAGCGTGGCAGGGTCGCCATCGATGCAAGCATGAATCATGCTGCGTGAAAATACATCGATGGCCACCGACACCCGCGCGGATTTTCTCGTCGTCGGCGCCGGTATCGCCGCGGCCTCGGTGGGCACTTGGCTCGCGCGGCGCGGCAGCGTCGCGCTGCTCGAGCGCGAGTCGCAGCCGGGCTATCACTCGACCGGCCGCTCGGCCGCGCTCTTCATGGAAAGCTACGGCCCACCGCAGGTGCGCGCGCTGACGATGGCCAGCCGCGCCTTCCTCGAACAGCCGCCCGACAGCTTCGCGGAAGTGCCGATCCTCTCGCCGCGCGGCGTGCTGATGGTGGGCACCGCGGAGCAGCAGGCGCTGCTCGATGCGCAATGGGACGTGATGCGCTCGGTCACGCCGCTGGCTCGCCGGCTCGATGCCTCCGAAGCGCGCGCGATGGTGCCGGTGCTGCGGCCCGACGTGGTCGTCGGCGGCCTGTACGAGCCCGACGCGCTCGACATCGACGTCCATGCACTGCATCAGGGCTATCTGCGCACGCTGCGCAAGCACGGTGGCCGCGTCGTCTGCGGCGCCGAGGTGCAGGCGATGGCGCGTCGCGACGGCCTCTGGCACGTCGACGCGGGCGATCGCGTCTGGCAGGCGCCGATCCTCGTCAATGCCGCCGGTGCCTGGTGCGACGCCGTCGCGCGCCTCGCCGGCGCGCAGCCGATCGGCCTGGTGCCCAAGCGGCGCTCGGCCTTCGTCTTCACGCCGCCGCTCGGCGCGGCGATCGGCCGCTGGCCGGCCTTCGTCGGCGTCGACGAGAGCTGGTATGTGAAGCCGGACGCCGGACTCCTGCTCGGCTCGCCGGCCAATGCCGACCCGGTGGCGCCGCAGGACGTGCAGCCCGAAGAGCTCGACATCGCCCTCGGCATCGAGCGCATCGAGGCGATGACGACGCTGAAGATCGTGCGCCCGGTGCGCACCTGGGCCGGCCTGCGCTCCTTCGTCGCCGACGGCGGCCTTGTCGGCGGCTTCGACCCCGAGGTGACGGGCTTCTTCTGGGTCGCAGCGCAAGGCGGCTACGGCATCCAGACTTCGGCGGCGATGGGCGAAGCCTGCGCCGCGCTCGCCTGCGACGAAGCGTTGCCGGCATCGATCGCGCGCTTCGGCCTAACCGCCGAGATGCTCTCGCCGACGCGATTGCGCACGCACGTCACGAGCTGATCTCACGACACTTCGTTGGCACGCCAGATCTGATCTCGTCGCCTGCCGCTTTCTCGAACGGAGCTTTCATGGTCATCGCCGAACCTCTCGACCTGCTCATCCGCGGCGGCACCGTCATCGACGGCACGCGAGCACCGCGCTTCGACGCCGACATCGGCATCATCGGCGGCCGCATCGTCGCGATCGGCCACCTGGCGGGCCGCAGCGCACGGGAGACGATCGATGCCACCGGCCGCATCGTCGCGCCTGGCTTCATCGACTCGCACACGCACGACGACCAGGCGCTGCTGTCGCAACCCGACATGAGCTTCAAGGTGTCGCAAGG
>JBDTIO010000555.1:0-6594 GCA_039936375.1 Caldimonas sp.
GATGCCTGCTCGCCGAGTCGCCGCTTCATGAACCCGGATTTCGACCCGCGCCAGATCGAGCAACGCGCCCAGGCGGCGTGGGCCGCGGCCGACGTCTATCGCGTCAGCGAAGACAGGGAGCGGCCGAAGTTCTATGCCTGCTCGATGCTGCCGTACCCGAGCGGGCGGCTGCACATGGGCCATGTGCGCAACTACACGATCAACGACATGCTGGCGCGCCACCTGCGCATGACGGGCATGAACGTGCTGATGCCGATGGGCTGGGACGCCTTCGGACTGCCCGCCGAGAACGCGGCGATGAAGAACGGCGTCCCACCGGCGAAATGGACCCGCGAAAACATCGCCGCCATGAAGGCGCAGATGCAGTCGATGGGTCTGGCCATCGACTGGAGCCGCGAGATCGCGACCTGCGATCCGAGTTTCTACAAATGGAATCAGTGGCTGTTCCTGAAGATGCTCGAGGCCGGCATTGCCGAACGCCGTACGCAGGTCGTCAACTGGGATCCGGTCGACCAGACCGTGCTGGCCAACGAACAGGTCGTCGAGGGTCGCGGCTGGCGCTCCGGCGCGCTCATCGAAAAGCGCGAGATCCCCGGCTACTACCTGAAGATCACGAAATACGCCGACGAGTTGCTCGATTGCGTGCGCTCGGGTCTGCCCGGCTGGCCCGAGCGCGTCAAGACGATGCAGGAAAACTGGATTGGCAAGAGCGAAGGCGTTCGCTTCGCTTTCCCGCACACGATCCGCGGCGGCGATGGCGCACTGATTGGCGGCGGCCGCCTCTACGTCTTCACGACACGGGCCGACACGATCATGGGCGTGACCTTCTGCGCCGTTGCCCCCGAGCACCCGCTGGCCGTGCACGCCGCAGCGTCGCGTCCGGAAGTCGCGGCTTTCCTCGAGGCCTGCAAGGCCGGCGGCACGACCGAGGCCGAGCTCGCGACGCAGCAAAAGAGGGGCATCTTCACTGGCCTGCACGTCGCGCATCCGCTCAGCCACGAATCGATCCCGCTCTGGGTCGGCAACTATGTGCTCATCAACTACGGCGACGGCGCCGTGATGGGCGTGCCGGCTCACGACGAGCGCGACTTCGCCTTCGCCAAGCAGTACGGCATCGACCTGCTCCAGGTCATCCACGTCGATGGCAAGCACTTCACGTACGACCATTGGCAGGACTGGTACGCTGAGACCGATTGCGCCATCACCGTCAATTCCGACAACTACAGCGGCCTCGACCACCTCAATGCGGTCGATGCGGTGGCGCACGCGCTCGAGCATCGCGGCCTCGGCGGCAAGCAGACGGCCTGGCGCCTGCGCGACTGGGGCATCAGTCGTCAGCGCTATTGGGGCACGCCGATTCCGATCGTCCATTGCAGCGCCTGCGGCGTCGTGCCGGTGCCGGAAAGAGACCTGCCCGTCATCCTGCCCGAAGACCTGATCCCCGACGGCAGCGGCAACCCGTTGAACAAGGACGCGGCATTCCTGAATTGCGCGTGCCCGAAGTGCGGCCAGCCGGCGCGCCGCGAAACCGACACGATGGACACCTTCGTCGACAGCGCCTGGTACTTCATGCGCTACTGCGACCCCAAGCTCGACGGCGCGATGGTGGGCGTTGGCACGAAGTACTGGATGCCGATGGACCAGTACATCGGCGGCATAGAGCATGCCATCCTGCATCTGCTCTATGCGCGCTTCTGGACCAAGGTCATGCGCGACCTGAAGCTGGTCGATATCGACGAGCCTTTCACGAAGCTGCTGACGCAGGGGATGGTCCTCAACCACGTCTGGGCGCGCCAGACGGCGCAAGGCGGCATCGACTATTTCCCGCCCGACGAGGTCACGCCGGTCGACGAAAAAAACGACGCCGACGGGGTTGACTCCTCTCTCGCAGAAGAAGGGGCAGAGGAGGGAGCAGCCCTGAAGCCCTGGCGTTTCGGCCGCCTCGCGGACGGAACGCAAGTTCAATACCGCGGCATGCTGAAGATGGGCAAGACCGAGCGCAACGGCGTCGACCCGCAGGAGATCATCGACAAGTACGGTGCCGACACGGCGCGCCTCTTCGTCATGTTCGCGTCGCCGCCCGAGCAGACGCTCGACTGGAACAACGCCGGCGTGGAAGGCGCGAATCGGTTCCTGAAACGGCTCTGGAAGTTTGCCGTCAAGCACTCCCGGACCCTCACAGCGCCGGCCGGCCGGCCGGCGACCAGCAGCTCACCGCTGCGCCACGAAATCCACACGGTATTGCGCCAGGTCAGCTACGACTACGAGCGCATGCAATACAACACTGTCGTCTCGGGTGCCATGAAGCTCCTCAACGCGCTCGAAGCAAACATCAATGCCGAGGCGGCAGCACTGCGCGAGAGCTTCGGTGTCCTGCTGCGTGTGCTCTACCCCGTTTGTCCGCACACGACGTGGGCACTTTGGGGCGACCTCGGCTACGACAGCGAGCTGGGCGCACTGCTCGATGCGCCCTGGCCGGCGGTCGATGAGCGGGCGCTCGTGCAAGCCGAGATCGAGCTGATGCTGCAGGTCAACGGCAAGCTGCGCGGCAGCATCCGAGTGCCAGCCAAGACGACCAAGGCCGGCATCGAAGCAGCCGCGCTCGCGGCGCCGGAATTCCTGCGCTTCAGCGATGGGGCGCCGGTGAAGCGCGTCATCGTCGTACCGGGTCGGCTCGTCAACATCGTGCTCTGATGCCGGGCCGCCGCCGATTCGTCGTCACCCTTGCCGTTGCGGCCTTGAGCGGCTGCGGCTTCGAGCTCAAGAAGCCGCCCGAGCTCCGCTTCAAGACGATCCTGCTCACCGGCTTCCCGGCCCGTTCGCCGCTCGCCGACGAGCTCAAGCGCAATATCGACGCCAGCACCACGACCCATGTCGTCGAGGCGCTGAAGGATGCCGAAGTGGTGCTGCAGGCGCTCACCGACGAGCGCGAAAAGAGCGTCGTGGCAACGACCGCGGCGAACCTGGTTCGCGAGTACGAGCTACGTTCGCGCTTCCGTTTTCAGCTTCGCACGGCGAACGGCAAAGAGCTCCTTCCGGCCAGCGAGATTCTCCTCAAGCGCGAGCTCACCTATACCGAAAGCGCGGCGCTCGCCAAGGAGCAGGAAGAAGCCTCTCTCTATCGAGCCATGCAGAGCGACATCGTCTCCCAGGTATTGCGCCGACTCGCTTCCGTGCAATTGCTCTGATGCACATCAAGGGCGACGCGCTCACCCGGCATCTCGAGCGTGGGCTCGTCCCGGTCTATACCGTGTGGGGCGACGAGCCGCTGCTCGTCCAGGAAGCCTGCGATGCGATCCGCAGTGCCGCCCGCGCCGCCGGTTGCAGCGAGCGCCAGGTGCATACGGTGGCCGGTGCGCACTACGACTGGAGCAGTCTGCTTGGCGCGGCCCAGGCGCTCAGCCTCTTCGCCGACCGGCAACTGGTCGAGATCCGGATCTCGTCGGGCAAGCCCGGCAAGGAGGGCGCCGAGGCGTTGCAGCGCTATTGCGAGACGGCAGTCGCCGGCGGCGGCCGCGACGTCATCACCCTCGTGCAGTTGCCCAGGCTCGACGGCATGCAGCAAAAAAGTGGCTGGTTCGCGGCGCTCGATCGTGCCGGGCTGACGGTGCGCGTGCACGCCGTCGAGCGGGCGGCGTTGCCGGCCTGGATCGCGCAGCGCATGGCGACGCAAGGCCAGGGCGTCGCGTCGGGCCCACAGGGCCAGCGCGCGTTGGCCTTTTTCGCCGACCGGATCGAAGGCAATCTGCTGGCTGCGCACCAAGAAGTCCAGAAGCTCGGCCTGCTCTATCCGCCAGGCGAGCTCACCTTCGAGCAGATCGAAGCGGCCGTTCTCAACGTCGCCCGCTACGACGTCTTCAAGCTCGGCGAAGCCGTGCTCGCCGGTCAGACAGCGCGCGCGCTGCGCATGCTCGAAGGGCTGGAAGCAGAGGGCGAAGCGGCGGTGCTCGTGCACTGGACACTGGCCGAAGACATCCGCGGTCTGAAGCGTGTGAAAGACGCGCTCGGCAATGGCCAACCCATGCCGATGGCGCTGCGCGAAGCCAGGGTCTGGGGCGCGAAGGAGCGAGTCTTCGAGCGTGCCCTGGCGCTGCTGAGCGATGCCGCGATCAGCCATCTGCTCGAAGCCGCACAGATCTGCGATGGCCTCGTCAAGGGCCTGAAGCACCCCGACTGGCCTCTCGAGCCGTGGCAGGGATTGAGGCGCCTGGTCTTGATGCTCGTCGAGGAAACATCGCGGGTCGGTGGTCGTCCGGCGGCGCGGCTGGCCTTGACCGCTTAAGGATATCGCCTTCACCCCGGCTCGCAACGCTCAATGAGCAGGTTCAATGCGCGTTCGACTGAGGCCCTGCGAACCGCGGCACGATCTCCGGTCGCCTGAAGCAGCGTCGCTTCGGCGGTCTGACCGGCCGAAGCGATGGCGATCCACACCGTCCCAACCGGCTTGCCGGGCGTTGCACCTCCGGGCCCGGCGATACCGGTCACCGCCACCGCCAGGCTGGCACGCGAATGCGTCAGCGCCCCTTCGGCCATCGCACGAGCCACCTCGGCGCTGACCGCACCGTGCCGAGCGATCAGCGTCGTCGGTATGCCGAGCATCTCGGTCTTTGCTTCATTCGAGTAGGTGACGAAGCCGCGCTCGAACCAGTCGCTCGATCCGGCGACTGAAGTGCAGGCCGCGGCGATGAGACCGCCGGTGCATGACTCCGCCGTCGCCATTCGCGTGCCGCTCGAGCGCAGCGCAGCAGCGAGCCGTTCGATGAGCGCCGAGTTGCTCAGATGAATTTCCATAGCGCGATCACCAGCAACGCGCACAAAGCGGCGACGAAGTCGTCGAACAGGATGCCGAAGCCCTGCGCCCAACCGATGGATGGGCCGCGGCGCCGCTTGAAGAGCTGATCGGCCCAAGCGACGGGGCCGGGCTTGGCGGCGTCGAAAAGACGAAAAAGGGCAAAGGCGAACGCTTGCACCCAGAAACCGGACGGCGTCACGAACCAGAGGACGAGCCAGAAGGCGACAACCTCGTCCCAGACCACGGAGGACGGATCGGCCTGAGCGAGATGGCGCGCTGTCACCGTGCACGCCCACCAGCCGATCAGCGTCGCGACGACGAGGACAACGGCTCGCGCCGGCTCGCTCATCGGCGGTTGCAGCGCCGAGAAGACGAGCCAGGCCCAAAGCGTGCCGGCGGTGCCGGGGGCGATCGGCGCCAGCCCGCTGCCGAAGCCGAGGGCAATGAAATGGGCCGGGTGCGCGAGCAGGAAGCGCCAGTCGGGCTTGCGGGCCGGGCCGAGAAGCGGTGGGTTCAGCGCGGGCTCGTGGATCACGGCGCGGGCGCCTGCGCTTCGGCGCGAAAGTGATCGAACGAGGTCGACGCGACGTTCACCTCGCAGCCAGCGGCGTCGACCCAGCGAAGACCGGGCGCCGCCTCGATTCGGCCGATGCGCGTGACGCCAGTATTCGCCGCCGCGGCGGCAGCGGCGATCGCCGCCCGATGATCGACAGGCGCCGTGAAGACGAGCTCATAATCATCGCCGCCGGCGACCTGGCAGAGGCGCTGCAAGGCCTCGGATTGCGCCGCCAGATCGACGCTGCGCGGCAGCGCGTCGACATCGACCGTCGCGCCGACGCCGGAGCGTCTCAGGATGTGGCCGAGGTCGCCAGCCAGGCCATCCGAAACATCGATCGCGCTCGTCGCCAGGCCGCGCAGGGCCACGCCGAGCGCGACACGCGGCTCCGGCGCTTCCATGCGACGGCGGACGCGAGCGAAGACCTCCCCGGTCACGTCGACAGCCCCGCGAAAGACCTCGAGCGCGAGCCGGGCATCGCCCAGCGTGCCGCTCGCATAGAGATCGTCGCCGGGCCGCGCGCCGGAACGCAGCAGAGCGCTGCTGGACGGCACTTCGCCGAAGACGGTGATGGCGATCGTCAGCGGGCCGCGCGTCGTGTCGCCGCCGACGAGCTCGCAGCCATGCGAATCGGCGATCGCCCACAGACCGCGCGAGAACGCGGCGAGAAACGACGCATCGGCGCAGGGCAACGCCAGCGCCAGCGTGAACGCCAAGGGTCGCGCACCGCAGGCCGCCAGATCGCTCAGGTTTACGGCGAGCGCTTTGTGGCCCAGGCGATCCGGCGCCACAGTCGAGAGGAAGTGCCGGCCCTCGACCAGCATGTCGGTCGAGACGGCAAGCACCATTCCCTCGGCCGGCGCGATGAGCGCGCAGTCGTCACCGACGCCGAGCAAGACACGCTGCGCAGGGCGCGAGAAGAATCGCTCGATCAGCTCGAATTCGCCGAGAGGGGTCATGGTCGGGTGGCGATCATAGGCGGGCGCCCTGCCGCCAACCCGGGAAATATCGGTGTCTGGGCGCTGCACAGTCTGCAATGATGGTCGACCACGGTGCACGCACCGCTTCCGCCGAACCTTTACCCGGCCGCAAAGCCCATGTCCACTTCCGAACAACGAGCCGCCGAGCTTCGCCGCGCCGCGCTCGACTATCACGAATTTCCAACGCCCGGCAAGATCGCCATCGCGGCGACCAAGCAGCTGGTCAATCAGCACGACCTGGCCCTCGCCTATTCGCCCGGCGTGGC
>JBDTIO010000556.1:0-3951 GCA_039936375.1 Caldimonas sp.
TGGCGCGGCGGCAGCCCTGTCGGCCTCGTCGATCGCCTTCGGTAATTCTCTCGACGGCGGCTTCGCCCTGGCGCTGCAGAGCGTGGGCACGACCTCGTTCGGAAGCGCAGTCGGCGCCACGGCAGTACTCGCCAGCCTCACGGCGAGCGGCGGCGGCGGCGTGCAACTCACCGGCGCGAGCATCGAGACGAGCGGCGCGCAGAGCTACTCGGGCGCGCTGCAACTGAACGGCGTCACCCGGTTGACCGGCTCGTCGCTCTCGCTCGGCGGCGCAGTCAGCGGCGCAACCGATCTCGTTCTTCAGACCAACGCGCTCGCGGGCGGTGCGGCGATCGCCGGCACCGGCACACTCTCGATCGCGCCGATCGATCCCGCCCTCTCGATCGGCGTCGCCGGCGGCGCAGGTGCGCTGCAGGTGTCGCAGGCCCTGCTCAACGGCGCCAGCGGCTTCAGCGCGCACGTGATCGGTCGGGCCGACGGCAGCGGAGCGATCAGCGCGGGCAATCTCGTCCTGCGCGCCGACACGACACTGCAAAGCGCCGGCGGAGACATCAACCTGGGCGGCAGCGTCGACGGTGCGTTCGCGCTGACGCTCCACAGCGGCGCCACGACCCGCATCGCCGGCCCGATCGGCGCCGCCACGCCGTTGAAGAGCCTGACGACCGACAACAACGCGGCCGCTTCGGACTGGAACGGAACCAGCGGCGAACGCACGACCTTCGACACCGCCGACGGCACGGGCAGTGCACGCGTCATCACCACCGGGGCGCAGACTTACAACGATCCGCTGACCGCGAGCGTGCCGATCATCTTCAACGGCAGCGCCATCACGGCGACACAGGCGAACAACCGCTTCGACGGTTCGGTCTCGGCGAACGCGGATTCGCTGCAGCTGCACTCGTCGGCCGACCTGATGCTCGGCAGCATCACGCTCGGCAACGGCGGCGCGATCGACAGCGACGGCGTGCTGCACCTGAGCGGTGCGGTGCAACTCAACGGCGGCACGCTCGTCTTCACCGCCAACGCCACGCCGACGGCGATCGACATCACCGACGCAGAGTTGCAAGGCAAGCCGTTCACCTTTGGCTTCGTTCCGATCAAGGAAGCGAGCGCGACCATCGCCGAAGACAGCGGCGCGACGCTCGGCTCGGCCGCGGGCAGCCTGATGGTCTTCCGTTCGCCGAACGGCGGCACGCTGCAGCTCGACCAGCCGGGCAACACCCTGCTCGGCGGCATCTCGGCCGTCAGCGGCAAGCTCGGCGACAACGACCTCAGCCGCTTCAACAGCGCCAGCTCGCTCACGCTCGGCTTCGTCCGCATCGCCTCGAACGAGATTCATGTCGTCGGCGCGCCGCCCGGCAACGGCGACCAGACGACGATGCAAGCTGGCGTCGAAGGCGACGTCATCAAGCTCACCGCCGACGTGCTGACGACCGGCCCCGACGGATTGATCCGCGCACACCTGCCGTTCAACAACGTGCAGGGCTCGCAGACGTCGCTTCCGGGCATCACGTTCGCGATGTCGCCGACGGCGCTGGCCGAGGGCGGCGGCTTCGGCGGCTCGACACCCGAATCGTTCATCCGGATCCAGGTCGGCGGTGCCGAGGGCGGCTTCATCACCGCCGCCCCGAAGGGCGTCGGCGGCGACAACGCCGTCATCTTCCTCGGCGGCAGCGCCGACGTGCGGCCGTTCTACGACGAGAACGGCAAGCTCAGCGAGATCCGCGTCTTCTACAACGGCGACGCACCGCGCACGCCGCAGGAAGCGGGCGCGCTTGCCGCGGTGATCGCGCTGATCGAGGAAGCACGCCACGCCCGCTTCGAGGAGGCCGTGCGCACCGAGAACGTGTCGTCGCGCCTGCGCTCGGGCGTGATCGCCGAGGTCGGCGCCGGGCGGCCGGCGACGGTGGGACGCGAGTCGATCCGCCTTCCCGAGACGTGCGACCTGAAGCCGGGTACGCTGCGCTGCGAATGAGCGATCTCGACGAACGACGCCGCGCCCTTCTCTCGCTTCCGTTCGCGGCGGCTGGCGCGGCTTTTAGCGAGCGCGCGCTCGGTCAGGCAGCCACGGGCGCCGCCGTGGCGCAGGGTCCGTCGCGGATCGCCCTGCTGATCGGCAACCGGGTCTACCCGGCGCCGTTCGAGTTGCCGCCCGTTTACAAGAACGTACGCGACCTGTCGACAGCGCTCGAGCGGCGCGGCTTCTCGGTCACGTCGGCGCTCGACCAGAACCCGACGCAGTTGCGCGCCGCGATCGATGCCTTTGCCAAGATCGCGGCGAGCTCGCCGCCCGATGCGACGATCCTGTTCTACTACACCGGCCACGGCATGCAGATCGATGCCGAGAACCTGATGCTCGGCTCAGGCGTGGCGCCCGACTCGCGCGAGGACAAGCTGCTCAGCAGCAGCCTGCGCCTGCAACGCGACGTCATCGACCAGCTGCCGCGACGCTCGGGCGGCCTGACGATCGCTGTCGTCGATGCCTGCCGCACGTCGTTGCGCGCCGCCCTGACCGCCACTGACGGCTTCAACCAGGTGGAAGCGCCGCTCGGTTGCCTGATCGTCTTTTCCACGGGCGCCGGCAAGCCGGCGATCGCTCCGGCGGTCGAGACGCTCAGCACCTTCTACACCGCCTCGCTCGTCAAATTGCTCTCGTCCGCGGCCGACGAGACCTCTTTTTCCGACCTCTTTCGCCTGGTGAAGTTCGACGTCCAGCAGACGATGGAGAACTACCCGGTGCAGGCGATCCGGCAATTCACGCAGATCCCCTTCATCGCCGAGAACACGCAGGTGCGCTTTCAGCTCGCGCAGCGTCCGGAAAGGCAGTCGGCGTTGCCGCAGTTCAGCGCGGCCGACGAGGCGGCGGCGTGGCGCGAGCTCGAGGAAAACCTGTGGCCGGCCGACATCGTCAAGCTCGCCGAGGCCTACCTGCAGCACTATCCCTCGAGCAAGCTCGCGGGCGGCGCGCAGGTGGCGCGAGAAGGTGCGGCCGATGCGGTGAAAGCCCTGCACAGCAATCAGGTGCGCCTTTTCCGCAGCGCCTTTCAGCCAAAGACGAGCGAGCCGCGCTGGTTGGCCGAATGGCGCAAGGCGGCGCGTGGCGACAAGGACGCGGCGGCGCGAATCGCACGTGCCTATCTGCGCGGCCAGGGCGAGATCGGCGCCGACCCCAACCGCTACGAAGGATGGATGCAATACGCCGCTGCGCTCGGCAACGGCATCGCCTCGTACGAGCTCGCCGTCTACTACCGCGGCCAGTCGCAGCCGGTGCCGGCGGCGCAGTACGAGACGCGGGCGCGCGACCTCGGCTACACGCCGCCTTCGGCGCTCGACAACGTCCGGAAATAGACGCCGCCGCCCTTGCAACTTGAGGCGGTTGCTGCTCAGCGATCGAGCCAGTGCGAGGCGAAGCTGGCGAGATCGTCGTGCACGGAGCGGGCCAGCGACAGCTCGCTGCCGACATTCGGGCTGCCGTTCGGCGCCCGCAGTACCAGCGCGGTGTGCACCTTGACCGGCATTCCGCGCAGGTAGGGCAGATAGTCGTCGACGAACGCTTGCGGGTCGAGCTCGGCGATGGCGTCGGCCTTCGGGCTGCGCTCGCCCGGGGCATTGCCGGTCGCGACGACGCGCTCGATGGGAAAGCCGAGCTGGCGCAGGTTGCGCAGGCGGGCCGCTTCGTACTCGAGCTCAAGGGCGGACACGCAGACGAGATCGAAGCCGGCATCGTGCAAGCGATGGCAGGCCTCGATCGCGCCTTCGATCGCCGGGACGGTCGTCCAGAATGTCTCGTCGAAATGGCGGCGGAAGTGGGCCCTCTGAATGTCGTCGAGGCGCTCGACCTGCCAGCGATCCATCGGCCAGTAGGCCTGAGGATCGAGCTCGGCCGGGGCCGTGCCGAAAGCACGCTGCCAGGCGCCGGCATAGCCGACGTGGAAATCGAGCAGTACGCCG
>JBDTIO010000557.1:0-3379 GCA_039936375.1 Caldimonas sp.
AATACCAGCGGCCCACCAGCCGCGACGCCGCCAAGGCGGCGGCCACCGGCGCCGACACGCGCTATCTCGCCGGCGGCCAGAGCCTGATCCAGGCGATGCGGCTGCGCCTCTCGCAATCGGAGCGGCTTGTCGATCTGGGCGGCGTCGCCGACCTGAAAGGCATCAAGGCCGAGAACGGCGGCGTCACGATCGGCGCGATGGCGACGCACGCTTCGGTCGCGTCGAATGCCGATGTCAAGCGCACGATCCCGGCGCTCGCCGAGCTCGCTGCCGGCATCGGCGACCCGATGGTGCGCAACATGGGCACGATTGGCGGCTCGATCGCCAATGCCGATCCGGCCGCTTGCTACCCGGCGGCCGTGCTGGCGCTCGGCGCGACGATCCATACCGATCGCCGGAAGATCGCCGCCGACGAATTCTTCACTGGCCTCTACGAGACGGCGTTGCAGCCCGGCGAGCTGATCACGGCAGTGAGCTTTCCGCCGGCGCAGAAGGCGGCATACATCAAGTACAAGCAGGCCGCTTCGCGCTTTGCGCTGATCGGCGTGTTCGTCGCGCAGACGGCGGCCGGCGTGCGCGTGGCTGTCACGGGTGCCAAGAGCCACGTATTCCGCGCCAAGGCGATCGAAGACGCGCTGGCGAAGAGCTTCGCCGCTGCCGCAGCGAAGGCGGTGAAGATGCCGGTCGACGACATCAACGCCGATCTGCACGGCTCGGCGGAATATCGCGCCTCGATGATCAGCGTGATGGCGTCGCGAGCGGTCGAGGCGGCATTGGCGCGCTGAGCATCTCGCACCTCAACGCGTTCTACTGTCGGAGCGAGGCTCGGGCGCACGGTGGCCGGGCCGTGGCTTAGCTGCGTCGGTCCCGCTGAGCAGGACTTCCCTGCGATGCTCGAAAGCGCAAGGCGGCTGCGGAACTCGCCCTCGGTCCGGCTGCGCCGGCCTTCGGTGCTCAGACAATCCTCGCCGTCCCTCCCCGTCCCTCGCCGCGCGAGGGCAACCTTGCGCTTTCTGCGCTTCTCGGCGCCGCAGATGCGCGCCGACCCGGCCACGCCGCGACCGGGGCACGCTCGACGCTGCCGGCCCCATCGCCACACGCGGCCTTCTCGACTCACGGGTAGCATGACCGCATGACGATGAAACCCACGTCCCCGACCAACGTCGACGCCGTCCTCGGCCTCCTCGTCAGCGAAGACTATGTCTCCGATCGCCGCCTCGCGACCGCGGTCTTTCTCGCCCTGTCGCTCAAGCGTCCGTTGTTCCTCGAAGGCGAGCCCGGCGTCGGCAAGACCGAGCTGGCGAAGGCCCTGGCGCGAGCGCTCGGCACCCACCTTCTTCGCGTGCAATGCTACGAAGGTCTCGACATTGCCCAGACCGCCTACGAGTGGAACGTGGCACGGCAGATGATGACGATCCGCCTCGCAGAGGCAGCGCACGAGGTGACCGATGCGGCGGCCCGCGAGCGCCTGTCGGCCAGCCTCTATTCGCGCGACATGTTGATAGAGCGCCCGCTATTGCAGGCGCTGACGCAGGACGTCTCGCCGGTACTGCTCATCGACGAGCTAGATCGCGCCGACGAGCCCTTCGATGCTTTCCTGCTCGAGGTGCTGGCAGAGAACCAGCTAACCATTCCCGAGCTCGGCACCATCAAGGCGGCGGCGCCGCCGGTTGTCGTCATCACCAGCAACCGCACGCGCGAGATCCACGATGCGTTGAAGCGCCGCTGCCTCTATCACTGGGTCGACTATCCCTCGGTCGAGCGCGAGCTCGAGATCGTGCGCATCCGCGCGCCGGGTGCGAGCGAGCGGCTGTACGCCGAGGTCGTGACCTTCGTGCAGCGCATGCGCACGCTCGATCTCTTCAAGTCACCCGGAATCGCCGAGACGATCGACTGGGTCAACGCACTGGTGGCGCTCAATGCGATGAGCCTCGACCCCGCGAACGTGCAGGACACGCTCGGCGTGCTGCTGAAGCATCGCGACGACATCGTCAAGATGCAGGGGGGTGACATCACGCGCTTCGTTGCCGAGCTGCGCGAGACGGGTCGCGCCGGTGCTCGCTGAGAACGTTACTCATTTCGCGCGCGTCCTGCGCAGCGCCGGCATGCCGGTCGGCCCCGACCGCGTGCTGGCTGCGCTCGACGCGCTCGAAGCCGTGGGACTCGACCGCCGCGATGACGTGCACGCCGCGCTCTCTGCCGTGATGCTCGACCGGCACGAGCAGCAGCCGATCTTCGACGCCGCCTTCGCTGCCTTCTGGCGCGACCCGAAGCTGCTCGAGCAGATGATGGCGCAGCTGTTGCCCAAGGTGAAAGGCCGCGGCGACCGGGAACACCAGAAGCGGCCCAATCGCCTCGCCGAAGCGCTGGCGCCGCCACGCCACGACGCCGAAGAGTCGAAGCCGAAGACGGCGAAGGACGAGGAGATCGACTACGAGACGACCTTCACCTTCTCCGATCGAGAGCTCTTGCAGAGCGCCGATTTCGAGTCGATGTCGACGGCCGAGTTCGAGCTCGCCAAGAGGCTCGCCGAGGAGCTGCCGCTGCCGCTCGCGCCGGTGCGCCGGCGCCGGCACGAGGCCAGCGCGCGCGGCCGCATCGACCTGCGCGCCACGCTGCTCGCGGCGGCGCGCCAGCCGGCGACGGTCGTGCCGCGTTTTAGTCGGCCGCGCACCGAGCTGCCGACGCTCGTCGTGCTGCTCGATATCTCGGGTTCCATGGATCGCTATGCCCGCCTGATGCTGCACTACGTGCACGGCCTGACGCGGCGCCACCTCAAGGTGCACACGCTGACCTTCGGCACGCGCCTGACCAACATCACGCGGGCCTTGCGCAACCGCGATCCCGACGTGGCCCTGGCGACGGCGTCGAGCCAGGTGCGCGACTGGAAAGGCGGCACGCGCATCGCCTCCTGCCTCGACGACTTCAACCGTCACTGGGCTCGCCGCCTGCTCGGCGCCAACGCGGCTGTGCTGCTGGTGAGCGACGGACTCGACACCGATGAGCACGGTGACCTGACGCGCGCGGCGCGGCAGTTGCGCCTGTTCGCGCACCAGATCGTCTGGCTCAACCCGCTGCTTCGCTTCGACCGCTTCGAGCCGCGCGCGGCCGGTATCCGTGCTTTGCTGCCGAACGTCGACCGCTTCCTGCCGGTGCACAACCTGACGAGCCTGGCCGACCTCGCGACCGCGCTGCGCAAGCCGGCAATGCAGGCGTCGCGCATCGCCCTCGCGCAGGGCCCCGCCGCGTAGCAGAATCGATCGCATGGAACTGCACGGCGAAAGACTTATCCCAGCTCCGCTCGAAGCCACCTGGGCGGCCCTCAACGACCCCGAGACCTTGAAGGCCTGCATCGCAGGCTGCGAATCGCTCGAGCGCA
>JBDTIO010000558.1:0-3016 GCA_039936375.1 Caldimonas sp.
GCGGTGGATCTGATTTGGCAGTACCTATCCTTCCATGCCTACCGCAGCTTCGGCCCGTTGGTCGACTCGCTGGTCGCGCAGGACGATGACCGCCGCTATACGGCGCAGGAGGAGGTGCAGGTCAAGACCCGCGACGGCGTCAGGATCTCCGCCGTGGTGATTCGGCCGAAAGGCCCATCGAAGCCGCTGCCCGCGCTCCTGGAATTTACCATCTACGCTTCGCAAAACTATGCCAAGGAGTGCGCGGCCCACGGATACGTCGGGGTGGTTGCATATGCTCGTGGCAAGCATGGCAGCTCGGGCAGCGTCGTCCCCTATCAGCACGATGGCGATGATGCCCGGGCCGTGATCAACTGGATCGCCAAGCAGTCCTGGAGCGACGGCCGGGTAGGTATGTACGGCGACGGCTACAGTGGTTTTACGCCCTGGGCGGCTGCAAAACGCCTGCCGTCCGCGCTCAAAGCCATCGCCACCTCGGCCCCGACCGCGCCCGGCGTCGATGTTCCCATGGGCGGCAGCATCTTTCAAAACTCCGCCTATCGCTGGTCCTCGTACGTGACCAACACCAAGGAGTCGGATAAGGCCAGCTACTACGACGATGCGCTGTGGCGCGCGCTCGATCAGAAGTGGTACACGAGCGGCAGGCGCTACCGAGACCTCGGCACTCTTCACGGCAAGCCCAATCCGATATTCATCCGCTGGCTGAACCACCCAAGCTACGATCGGTACTGGCAAAATATGGTGCCGTTTCGCGAACAATTCGCCCACATCAACATCCCGACACTGACGATGACCGGCTACTATGCGGGAAGCGAAGTGGGCGCTCTGTATTATTTCACCCAGCACCACAAGTACGATGCTCGCGCTGACCATACCCTGCTCATCGGCCCCTACGACGATAGCGTGATGCAGCGAGGGCCGCTTGTCACGCTGCAGGCCTATACGGTCGATCCGGTCGCGCTCGTCGATCTTCGTGAACTGCGCTACCAGTGGTTCGATCATGTCCTCAAGGGCGCGGCCAAACCGGCAGTGCTCGAGGGTCGCGTCAATTTCGAAGTCATGGGAGCAAACGAGTGGCGGCATGCCGCATCGATCGAGTCCATGGCGACTGGGACGCTGAAATACTATTTGAATGCAGCCGCCCACGGTGACGAGCAGCGGCTGACGCTGAAGAAGCCGCAGCGGCTCGCGTTCGTGCGGCAGACGGTGGACCTGGCCGACCGCAAGGACGCGAGCTGGACGCCGTCCACCGATCTGATCAGCAAGAGCCTGGCGACTCACAACGATACGATGTTCGTCAGCGAACCGATGCGCACGACTACGGAGTTCAACGGCTTGTTCTCCGTGCGGCTGGATTTCACGGTCAACAAGATGGACATGGATCTGAATATCATCCTGTACGAGCGGCGTGCCGACGGCGACTACTTTCGCTTGTTCAGCCCCACCAATGAGGTTCGCGCGAGTTATGCGCGCGACCGCGTTCATCGGCATCTGATGAGAGCCGGCGAGCGGCAGGAGCTGAGCATTCATGGCGAGCGGATGACCAGCCGGCAGCTGCAGCCCGGCAGCCGGCTCGTGATGGTGCTCGGCGTCAACAAGCGGCCGGATCGCGAGATCAACTACGGCACGGGGAACGACGTTAGCGAGGAGTCCATCGTCGATGCCAGACCGCCGCTCAAGATCCGTTGGTACAACGACAGCTACGTCGAGATCCCCATCCGTCGATAGCGGGAACCCTAGATCGCCCGGTTCGTTTGCGGCTGCTTCGTAAGCAGCCAAATTCCGGTAATGACGAGCACCGTGCCCGCCGCCACCCACACCGTAAAAGGCTCGCCCAGTATCAAGACCGCCAGCAGGATGGTGGATACAGGCCCGATCGTGCCGGTCAGCGCGGTCAGCGACGTGCCGATGCGCTCGATCGCCATCATCACCATCAGGACGGGAGCGAAAGTGCACGCGGTGGCGTTCAACAACGACAGCCAAATCACCTGGGGCGCCACCGCCATGGCGTGCCACGGTCGCAGCACGAAGAACTGCGCGATGCAGATGACGCAAGCCACGGTGGTCGCAAGGCCCGTAAGGCGAAGCGCGCCGATGCGCCGCACTTCCTGGCCGCTGTAGGTCAGATACACCGCGTAGCTCACGGCGCTGCCGAGCACCAGCGTCGCGCCCAGCGGCACGTTCGAGCCTTGCAGCGTCAATTCCTTGACGAACACGCACAACACGCCTGCGTAGCTCACGGCAAGCGCGGCAATCTGCCCGCGTGTTACCCGGCGTTTGAACAGAAAGACCGAAAGCCCCAGCACGAGGGTCGGATTCAGGTACAGGATCAGACGTTCCAAGCTCGCGCTGATGTAGCGCAGGCCCGCGAAATCGAGAAAACTCGACAGGTAGTAGCCGCAGAAGCCCAGTCCGAGCGCGGCGCGCGCATCGCGCCAGGTGAGCGCCGGCTGACCGCGCCCCGCCCACCACGTGAGGACCAGGAAAAACGGCAGCGCGAACAGCATGCGATACATGATCAGCGTCACCGCATCGACGCCGTAGCGGTAGGCGAGCTTGACGATGATGGCTTTGCCGGAGAAGGCGATGGCGCCGAGCGTCGCGAGCAGCAGACCTCGCCGCCGCACCGTTGCGGAAGAGCCGGATGTTGCCGAGGAGCGGCGGGGGGTTGCCGTAGGGGTCTGCATTGCAGCGAGGATTCTACTAAGTCCGCCGCAGGACCGAGCCTAGGTCTACGGGTGCGGCACGGCGCGGCAACCGGGGTTAGACACGAGCCCGGCGTCGTGCAAGAATACGCGGTTTTGACGCCTACCTACGGCGGCCCTTACACCATATTCACGGAAACGCCATGCCCCGCACAACTCCACTTTCCGATATCCGCAATATCGGCATCATCGCTCACGTCGACGCCGGCAAGACCACGACGACCGAGCGCATCCTGTATTACACGGGGCGCAAGCACACGATCATCGACATTCACGACACCAAGGATCTGAAGACGTCGACCACCACCGAC
>JBDTIO010000559.1:0-3862 GCA_039936375.1 Caldimonas sp.
TCGGCGTCGGCGATGTCGTCGAGGATCCAGAACAGCTTGATGTCCTGACCCTGGCTGGCTGCCGCGGTGATACCGGCCGAGCCGACCTCGCCGATCTGCACGTCGCCCGAGGCCATGGCGCGGATCACGTCGCCGCCGCCACCGAACATGCGCCAGTTGATTTTGTAGCCGGTTGTCTTCTCGAGCTCGCCCGACTCCATGACGATGCGATACGGATCCAGCATGTCCTGGTGGGCGATCGTCACTTCCTTCGTCTGCGCGAAGGCGGTCTGCGTAATCAGGGCGAGCGCTCCGGCGGCCGCCCATGTCGCGAGGGATTTCGTCGTTGTCGTCTGCATGCTCATCGTCGGCTCCGGTGTTCAGGGAAAGATCGGTACGCGCTCGCAGCGCCTGCCGAAGAGTAGCGACTGTGCCTGCAAGGCCCCCAGGGGGGAAGTGCCAGCACGTGCGGCCGCATGGAGCCAGCAACTAGGGGCTTTCCCGCATGCCAGCGCGCGCGTGGACCGTCGCCGGGACGAGCGCGCGGCGGGCGCGCCGGCCTTCAATGCGTCAGGCGTGGCGCCGGCCTCGTCTCGCCCCGGGCGCGGGCGAGCTCGGCGACGGCGACGGCCAGTGCCTCGATGCCGGCGCGGATCTGCGCGCCGGCGATCGACGACAGGCGCAGGCGAAAGAACGGGCAAGGGTAGGGCGGCCGGGCGAAGAAGACATCGCCGGCCTCGATCAGCACGCCGTGCGAGCGTGCCGTCGCGGCCAGCTCGGCGGCGTCGACCCAGGCGGGCGCCCGCACCCAGATCGAGGCGCCGCCCTGTGGCAGCGCGAACCCGAAGTCGGGAAGCGCATCGCGCAGCGCCGCGGCGGCCTGGGCGACGCGCTCCTGCATCGCCAGGTTGACGCGCCGGGCGTGCGATTCGTGGTGGCCGAGCGAAAGAAAGAGCGCGTAGGCGTGCTGCAGGAAGGCGCTGGGGTGGCGCACCATGGCGTGGCGCAGGACGCGCAATTCCCTGATCAGTGCGCGCGGCGCCACGATGTAGCCGAGCCGCAGCACCGGTGACAGGCTCTTCGAGACTGAGCCGATGTAGACGACGCGGCCGCTCTTGTCAAGGCTCTTCAGGGCCGGCATCGGCGCGCCGGCATAGAGGTTCTCGGCTTCGTAGTCGTCTTCGATGACCACGAAATCGCGCAGCTCGGCGTGGCGCAGCAGGTCTCTTCGCCGCTCCAGCGAGAGCGTCGCCGTCGTCGGGCTCTGGTGTGACGGCGTGACGAAGAGATAGTCGAGCGCGGGCAAGGTGTCGACGACAACGCCGTCGTCGTCGACCGCCACTTCGAGCGGCCGCGGCTGGCGCAGCGCGAAGCTGTTGCGCGCGTGCGGGTGGCCGGGCTCTTCGAGACCAAGCCGCGTCGTCTCGTCGAAAAGGGCCTCGGCGAGCAGGTAGTACGCGTGCTGCGTGCCGACGGTGACGATGATCTCTTCCTTCAGCGCGAAGACGCCGCGCTTGGGCAACAGGCGCGTGCGGATCTGCTCGACGAGATCGGCAACGTCGTCGGTCTCGAGATCGGGCGTCCAGTGCGGCAGCTGCGAGCGGGCCAGGCTCTTGGCGCAGCACTCGCGGAAGTCCTCGGTCGGAAAGAGCTGCGGATCGTAGGTGCCGTAGATGAACGGGTAGGGGTAGTCGCGCCACTGCTCCGGCTTGGCCAGCGTCGGCCGCTTCGTCAGCGAGCGCAGCACGCGCGAGCTCCATTCCGGCGCACGACCTTGTGGGCCCACGGCACCCATGTGCGACTCAGCGACCAGGGCGCGCTCGGGCCGCGCCCCGACCGCGACGAACACGCCGCTGCGCGCACGCGCCTGCAGGAAGCCTTCGTCGATCAGCTGCACGTAAGCCGCGGTGACGGTGTTGCGGCTGATGCCGAGCAGCGTCGCCAGCTCGCGCGACGACGGCAGCGAAGCGCCGGCATTGAGATGGCCTTCGAGGATCGCGCGAACGAGGGCGAGGCGCAACCTCGCCTGCAACGGCAGGTCCGGCTGTCCGGCCAGATCGAAGAGGCGGGCCCACTGGATCGTGCCGGGCTGGGACATCTTGTCTCGAGTCTACGACGTGCTGGCGCAAGCGATTGGCCGCATCTGGCACTACCGCTGCGTGGCTTGCGTGACTAGTCTTCGAGCATCGAGGAGAAGCCATTGAACGCAACCCAATCGCCCGTCACCGAAGCCACGCTCGCCGCGTTCGCCGAGGCCTGGAATCGTCACGACGTCGATGGCCTGATGAGCTTCATGCACGACGACTGCGTCTTCGAAGCCTCGGCCGGTGGCGAGGCCTGCGGCGCCCGCCACGCTGGCCGCAAGGCGGTGGCGAAGACCTTCGCCGCCGCCTGGTCGACGGTGCGCGATGCGCAATGGGAAAACGGCCGTCACTTCGTGCATGGCGACTTCGGCGTCTCGCAGTGGACCTTCACCGGCACCGCGCCCGACGGCTCGCGCATCGAGACCGATGGCGTCGACGTGTTCACCTTCAAGGACGGCAAGATCCTCGTCAAGAACGCGTTCCGCAAGACGCGGCCGAACCTGCCGGCCAAGCGCTGACGACGATGTCGGCCGTCATCACTGAGGCGAGCGCATCGACGCGCGTCGGCACCAGCCCCGCCTACGACCCGCGCTACGACCCGCTCATCGCCGCCGACCCGGGCGCCGGCCGCGCCTACGCGCCGAGCTACTGGGTCGCCACCGCCGGCGAGCCGCCCGAAGACGACGGGCCGGTGACGGGCGACTTCGACGCCGACGTGGTCGTCATCGGCTCCGGCTCCACCGGCATCTCCACCGCGCTCTATCTCGCGCAAGAGCACGGCGTGCGCGCCGTCGTTCTCGAAGCGAACCAGGCGTCGTGGGGCTGCTCGAGCCGCAGCGGCGGCCAGGGCCAGAACGCGAGCGGCCGGCTCAAGCGCTCGCAGTGGATAGCGCGCTGGGGCCTCGACGTCGCCAAGCGGCTCGACACCGAGATCCGCACCGGCTTCGACAACTTCAAGGCTCTGACCCGCGAGATCGATTGCGACGCCTTCGACGGCGGTCATCTCTACCTCGCCCATCGCGCCCATCGCCTGCCGGGACTCAGCCGCGAAGCCGCGCTGATGCGCGACACGTTCGGCTACGCGACGCGGATGATGAGTGCCGAGGAAGTGCGGCGCGACTACTGCGACGAACGCGAGATGGCCGGCGCGATGTTCGAGCCGGAAGGCGTCGGTATCCAACCCCTGAAGCTCACCTTCGGCCTCATCAGGAAGGCCCGCTCGCTCGGTGCGAAGGTGCACACGGCGAGCCCCGTGCAAGCTTGGCGCACCGAAGGCGGTGTGCACCACCTGCGTACGCCGGGCGGCACGGTGCGGGCCCGACGCGTGGCGGTCTGTACCGGCGGCTACACGTCGCAAGGGCTCAGCCCGCTGGTTCGCAACAAGATCATGCCGATCCTGTCGAACTCGCTGGTGACGCGGCCACTCAGCGAAGCCGAGCTGAAGGCGACGAACTTTCGCTCCGAGACCTTCCTCACCGACACGCGCACGCTTCGTTTCTATTACCGCCTGCTGCCCGACAAGCGCCTGCAGATCGGCAGCCGCAGCGCCGTGAGTGGCGCCCAGGCCGAAGATCCCGTGCACCTGAAGCTGCTCACCGACGCGATCGCGCGCAAGTTCCCGCCGCTCGCCGGCATCGCCATCGACTACTCGTGGTGGGGCTGGGTCGATGTGAGCCACGACATGATGCCGCGCATCGCCCGGCCCGACCCGGCGCAGCAGGTCTGGTACGCGCTCGGCTACGGCGGCAACGGCGTGTCGTTTTCGACCTGGGCGGGCAAGCGACTGGCAGAGCGTATCG
>JBDTIO010000560.1:0-8245 GCA_039936375.1 Caldimonas sp.
GGCGATTCGTGCACGTGATGCTCGACCTCGGGCGTCATTCGCGGCTTGCCCAGGAAGGCGAGCCAGAGCAGTCGGAACATGTAGAACGCCGTCATCAGCGCCGTCGCCGCGCCGACGAGCCAGAGCAGCGGCGAGCCGCCGCGCGTGCTCGCGAAGGCGGCCCAGAGGATTTCGTCCTTGGAGAAGAAGCCGGCCAGCGGCGGTATCCCGGTGATCGCCGCAGTGGCGATGGCGAAGGTGGCGAACGTGAGCGGGATCCGCCGTGCCAGCCCGCCCATGCGGCGCAGGTCCTGCTCGCCGCCGAGCGCGTGCATGACACTGCCGGCGCCGAGGAAGAGGCAGGCCTTGAAGAAGGCGTGGGTGACGAGGTGGAAGATCGCCACGCCGTAGGCGCCCACACCGAGCGCCAGGAACATGTAGCCGAGCTGCGAGATCGTCGAGTACGCCAGCACCTTCTTGATGTCGGTTTGCGCCAGGGCAACGGTGGCTGCGAAGAACGCCGTGGCCGTGCCGATGACGGCAACCACCATCGACGCCTCGGGAGCGTGCAGGTAGAGGCCCGACATTCGCGCCACCAGGTAGACGCCCGCGGTCACCATCGTCGCCGCATGGATCAGCGCCGAGACCGGCGTCGGGCCGGCCATCGCGTCGGGCAGCCAGACGTGCAGCGGGATCTGCGCCGATTTGCCGGTGGCGCCGATGAACAGCAGGATGCCGACGAGGCTCGCCGAGACCGCGGGCAGGGGGCCGGCAGTGAAGGCGGCGTCGATACGATCCATGTCGAGCGTGCCGAAGACGCGAAATAGCAGGAACATGCCGAGCAGGAAGCCGGCGTCGCCGATTCGGTTGGTGATGAACGCCTTCTTGCCGGCGCGCGCGTTGGCGGAATCGTCGAACCAGAAGCCGATCAGCAGGTACGACGACAGCCCGACGCCTTCCCAGCCGACGAAGAGAACGAGCAGCGAGCGGCCGAGGACAAGCAGCAGCATGAAGAAGATAAACAGGTTCATGTACGCGAAGAAACGCCCGTAGCCCTCGTCTTCCTTCATGTAGCCGATCGAGTAGATGTGGATCACCGAGCCAACGCCGGTGACGACGAGCGCCATTACGGCGCTCAGCCGGTCGAAGTAGAAGGCGACCTCGAAGCTGCTCGTGCCGATCTGTGTCCAGCGGTAGGCGGTCTCGACGAGCGGCGCGTAGCCGCCGGCGCGCAACTCGAGCAGCGTTCGGGCGGCGAGGAGGAAGGCGAGGATCGGCAGACCGCAGCCGACAGTGCTCACGAACCTGGGGCCGGCGAGGTTGCCGCCGAAGCGGGTGGCGAGCACGCCGTTCAGCACGAAGCCGACGAGGGGCAGGAGGACGATCGTGGTCAGCATGCTCGGGCCTTTCGCACCAGCTAGCCTTTCAGATCGTTGTAGGCGCCGAGGTCGAGCGTGCGCTTGGTGCGAACGAGCAGCAGCACGATCGGGATGGCGAGCGCGATCTCGACGGTGGCGACGACGAAGACCAGGAACACGAGCACCGCACCAACCGTCGTCGCCGTCTGTTGTGCGAACGTCACGAGGCTGAGATTGACGCCGTTGAGCATGAGCTCCATGCACATCAGCATGACCAGCGCGTTGCGGCGGACGATGACGCCGGTCAGGCCGAGCGCGAAGAGCGCCACCGCGACGCCGATCAGAAACTGTGTCCTATCCATGGCGGTTGTCTCGTCCGACCCGGAGCACGGCCAGCGCCCCCACCACCGCGGCGACAAGGAGCACCGAGGTGAGCTCGAAGAGGAGCCAGTAGCGGTCGAGGAACGAAGCGGAGAAGGCGGCGATCCCGTATGCGGTCTGGCCTATCTCGCCTGTGGGCGGCGGCAGCGGGCGCCAGATGCTGATCACGATGACGCCGAGCAGGATCGCGAAGCCCGCGGCTCCGGGAACGAGCAGCCTCGAATAGCGTGACCCGGCCGATTCGCGCGCGTCGAGCAGCATGATCGCGTAGACCATGAAGACCATCACCGCGCCGACGTAGATCAGCACCTGGAACGCGGCGATGAAGTGGACACCGAGCAGGCCGTAGACGGCGGCGAGGAACATCATCGTCGCGATCAGCGCCATCGCCACGCGCATCGGCTGGCGCAACACGAGCATGAGCGCGGCGCCGGTGAGCGCGCCGAGGGCGCACAGCAGGAGGAGGACCGTGTCGGCGTTGGCGAGTGCCGTATCGATCATGGCAGGGCCCCGGACGGCGGCGCCTGCGGCGCGGCGGGATAGGGCTTGGCGACATCTTGGTGCGGCTGCCACGTCAGCAGCTCATCAAGGCCGAGCCACATCTCGTGCCGGTTGCCCGAGGGCAGGCCCGGCGTCTCCTTGACCATGCGGATCGCATCCTCCGGACAGGCCTCGACGCACAGCCCGCAGAAGATGCAGCGCGAATAGTCGATCTCGAAACGCGTCGGAAACGTCGGGTGGGCGGTGTCGGCCGGGTCGAACCCGGCCTCGATCTCGATCACCTTGGCCGGGCACACCGTCGCGCACATGTTGCAGGCGATGCACTGCGGCCGGCCGTCGGGCCGCTGCGTCAGGACGTGCTTGCCGCGGTTGAGCGGGGCGTAGTCGAAGCGCGTCTCCACGGGGTCGTAGGTCGACAGCGCTCCCTATCTGCCGCTGAGCCAGCGCCCCATGTTGCGCAGGAACACGGTGCCGGTGATGACGAGACCGCGCACGATCTCGGGCAGGTAGGCGCGCTCCCAGACCGTCAGCGTCGGCTCGTTCCAGTAGCGTTTGCGCGGGTACTTGACCTTCACCGCGCGCCCCTCTCGACCCACCACAAGACGACTGCGGTGACCGTCAGGTTGGCCAGCGCCAGCGGCAGCATGAACTTCCAGGCGAAGGCGAGCAACTGGTCCCAGCGAAAGCGCGGCAGCGTCCAGCGAACGAGGATCTGGAAGCTGCACACGAATAGCACCTTGACTAGGAAGGTGACGAGCTGGATCGCGACCACCGTGCCGCTCGCGAGCGCGAACGTGTGTCCGCCGGGCAGGGAGAAGCCGGTGTCGCTCATGTACGGCAGCTCGTAGCCGCCGAGGAAGAGCGTCGTGAATAGGGCGCCGATGATCGCGATCTCGATGAACTCGGCGAACATGAACAGGCCCATCTTCATCGACGTGTACTCGGTGTAGTACCCGGCGATCAACTCCGACTCGGCCTTGGGCAGGTCGAACGGGATGCGCTTGTTCTCGGCGATTGCCGCGGTCAGGAAGAGGAGGGCGCCGAACGGCTGGTACACGATGCCCCAGGCCGGCAGGAAGCCGAGCACGACGCCCGACTGGCGGCGCACGATCGCGCCGAGGTCGATGCTGCCGAAGATCAGGATCAGGCCGAGCACCGTCAGGCCCATCACGAGCTCGTAGGAGATCATCTGCGAGCCGGCGCGCAACCCGCCGAGGAGCGAGAACTTGTTCGCCGACGACCAGCCGGCGAGCATGGTGCCGATGATCGTCAGGCCGCTGAAGGCGAAGACGACGAGCAGCCCGGCGTCGAGGCGGGCGATCTGCATCGGGTACGTGCGGCCGCCGAACCAGCCGGCGAGCGCGGGAAAGAGCCGCCCGGGGTCGAGCGTGCCGCCGAAGGGAATGACCGCAAAGACGAGCAGCACCGGGGTGAAGACGACCCAGGGCGCAATCGCGTAGGCGAAGCTGTCGTAGGTGCGCGGCTTGAAGTTCTCCTTCAGGAGCATCTTCAGGCCGTCGGCGACGCCGTGAAAGAGCCCCCACCAGATCAGCTTGAACTGCGTGAAAGGAATGCGCACGTAGGCGCGGTTGGCGCCGATGCGGTCGGACATCACGGCCGCCTGCTTGCGCTCGACCCAGGTGAGGATCGTGCCGAAAGTGATCAGCACGCCCATCGCGTAGACGATGAAGACGACGTAGACGACGAAGTCCTGCGTCATGCCGCACCTCCGGCGACGGGCGAACCGAGCGCGGCGAACAGCGCCGCCGCGTCGGCGACCCCGGCCGGCTTGTCGAAGCAAGCGTCGAAGCGGCTGACGACGCCGGCGAAATTGGTGTAGTGGCCGCTGCGCTCGGTCTGCACGCTGATCGGCAGGAAGACGTCGGCCACGTCGTGCTCGGGATGCCGCCAGGCATCGAGATGAATGGTCCTGGCGGCAGCGGGCAGTCGGGCGTAGTCGCATCCTTCGCCCCAGACCAGGACGAGGTCGCAATCGGCCGGGAAGGCCTCGCTCGAATCGGTGGGCAGCGCTGGGTAGAGCGCCCGCGCGGCGGCGCGATTGGGGTTCTTGTCGGGCTTGATGAGAAGCTCGTCCTCGATCCGTTCGCCGGGCTCGGGCAAGCGGTCGACCTTGACGTGGCAGGCGAAGCGAGGCCCGAGCGCGGTGTCGAACGCGGCGAGCTCCTCGTTCGATCCCCAACTCGACACCAGCGCCACCGGCCGGCGCGCCGCGCCGATCAGTTCGTGGGCGCTGCGTAGCGCCGTATCGAGGTCGACGGCGCGGCCCTTGAGCAACGCCTCGGTGGCCCGCGGCTGCTCGAAGACCTGCGCCAGGTCGCGTCCCTTGTTGCAGATCCACGGGCCGTTGACGGCGGGGTTGTCGCGCGGCGTGACGCGGTCGATGCGCGCGTTTTCGGCCGGGTCGAGCCGGCGCAGCTTCCACGCCTTCTTGCGGTGCCAGATGTCGACGTTGCAGCCGCGCTCGCAACCCGGGCAGATCGACGCCGTCGGCTCGAGATACCAGACCCTCACCTTGTGCAGGAACGGCCGCGACAACAGGGCGCCGACGGGGCAGATATCGATGACGTTGTCTGAGTACGGGTCGCCATCGAACGCGCCGTCCTCGACGGCGCGGATCAGCGAGCCGTCGCCGCGATGCTGGATGCCGAGCGCGTTCGATTTCGAGATCTCGCGCGTGAAGCGAACGCAGCGCGAGCACAGGATGCAGCGCTCGTTGTCGAGGACGATGCGCGCCGACAGCGGGTAGTTCTTGGTGGCCCGCACCTTGGCGTCGCGCGACGTCGACGGCGATCCGTTGTATTGATAGTGGTAGTCCTGCAGCGTGCACTCGCCCGACTTGTCGCAGATGCCGCAGTCGACCGGATGGTTGAGCGTCACGAACTGCAGCATCTCCTTGCGCCGCGCCCGCACCCGCGGCGTATCGGTGAGGATGCGCAGCCCATTGGCAACGGGCATGTTGCAGGCGATGTCGAACCAGCCTGCGCCTGCGCCTTCGCCACCAACCTCGACCATGCAGACGCGGCAGTTGCCCGGTGCCGAGAGCGCCGGGTGCCAGCAGAAGCCCGGAATCTCGCGGCCGCTCGCGTGCGCCGCCTGCATGACCGTCTGGGTATCGTCGGCCTCGACCGGCTCGCCGTCGATGAAGATCTCAACCATGCGCGGCCACCTCGAGCCGGCCGTCGTGGCGCGAGCGCCCGTGCCGGATCCAGTGCTCGAATTCGTCGCGGTACTTGGCGATGATGCCGACCGTAGCGTAGCCGGCGGCGTCGCCCATGCCGCAGATCGTCGTGCCATCGTTGGCGTTGGAGATGGCGACGAGGCGGTCGATGTCGTCGGGCTGCCCTTCGCCGGCGACGATGCGGTCGATGATGCGGTGCATCCAGCCCATGCCGTCGCGGCACGGCGTGCACTGCCCGCACGACTCGTGGTGATAGAAGCGCAGCAGCACCTGCAGCAGCCGCACCATGCATGTTCCCTCGGCGACGACGACCATGCCGCCCGAGCCGAGCCCCGATCCGGCCGCGGCGACGCTGGCATGGTCGAGCGTCAGCGGCTCGATCTCGGCGGCGGTCAGCACCTTGCTCGAGATGCCTCCGGGGATGACGCACTTGAGCTTGCCGCCGCCGATGACGCCGCCGCAATCGTCGAGGACGAACTTCGCGAACGGATAGCCGTACTCCACCTCGTAGACCCCCGGACGCTTCACGTGGCCCGAGATCGAGATGAGCTGTGTTCCCGGGCTCTTGGCCGTGCCGACCTTGCGGAAGGCTTCGGCGCCGTGGGCGACGATGCCCGTGATGTTGGCGAGCGTCTCGACGTTGTTGATCACCGTCGGCCGCTGGTAGAGGCCGCGCACCGTCAGGCGCGGCGGCCGATTGCGCGGGTAGCCCTTGCGGCCCTCGAGCGAGGTGAGCAGCCCCGACGCCTCGCCGCAGACGTAGGAGCCGGCGCCGCGGTAGACGACGATGTCGAGAGCGAAGGCGCTGCCGGCGATGCCCTCTCCGAGCCAGCCTGCCGCATACGCCTCCTCGACCGCGGCGGCGATGCGCCGGTACGGCAGGTCGAACTCGCCGCGGATGTAGACGAAGGCGTGGCGAACCTGCAGCGCATAGGCCGTGATCGCCATCGATTCGACGAGCAGGTGCGGCGCGTGCTCGAGGATCCAGCGGTCCTTGAAGGTGCCGGGCTCGCCTTCGTCGGCGTTGGCGCACAGGTAGTGCGGCAGCCCGTCGTTGAGCTGGATCACTCCCCATTTGCGCCCCGCCGGAAAGGCGGCGCCGCCGTGGCCGAGGATTCCGGCGGCCGCCACTTCCTTCGTGATCTCTTCCGGACGCTTCTCGCGCAGCACCTTCTCGAGCGTCGCATAGCCGCCGCGCCCGCGATAGTCGGCCAGGCCATGCGACGTGGCGGTGACCGGGAAGGTCATGAGGAGCTTCCTGCCGGTCATCGGTCGAGCTCCTCGAGCAGGGCATCGAGCCGGGCCGGGGACATGTTCTCGTGATAGGTCTCGTTGACCATCACCACCGGAGCCGTGCCGCACGAGCCGAGGCACTCGACCGTGGACAGCGAGTAGCGGCCGTCGGCCGTCGTCTTGCCCGGGGCGATGCCGAGACGGTGCTCGAGGTGTGCGATCACGCCTTCGGCGCCGCGCATCGAGCACGAGAGGTTGCGGCAGGCCTGCAGGTGCCAGCGTCCTGCCGCCGAGCGCCTGAACTGGGTGTAGTACGACAGCACTTCCTCGACCTGGATCCGCGGCACGCCGAGACAGGCCGTGAGGGCGTCGATGTCGGCGTCGGCGACGAAGCCGCGGTCTTCCTGGATCCGGCGCAGGCAGGGCAGGACGAGCGACGACTCGAACCCTGCGGGAAGGCGCTTGCGCATCACCGCGATCTCGGCGGCGAGGTCTTTCACCGGTCGCACTCCCCGCCGATCATGTTGATCGAGCCGAACGTGGGGATGATGTCGGCGAGTTGGCCGCCGTCGAGCATGCGGCCAACGGCGCCGACGTGGACGAAGCTCGGCGAGCGCACGTGCACCTTGTAGGGCGTACCGCCCCCGGTCGAGACGAGATAGAAACCGAGCTCGCCGTTCGGTGCCTCGTGAGCGCAATAGACCTCGCCCGGCGGCACCGAAGGACCTTCCATGACGAGCTTGAAGTGATTGATCAGCGACTCGATCTCGCTGTAGACGAGGTGCTTTTCGGGAAACGTACAGCGCCGGTCGTCGACGTTGATCGGGCCTGCGGGAAGCATCTGCGCGAGCTGGCGCATCATGTAGACCGACTCGTCCATCTCGCGCATGCGAACGTAGTAACGGTCGTAGTTGTCGCCCTGGATGCCGACCGGCACCTCGAAGTCGAGCTCGGCGTAGGCGAGGTAGGGCGTGTCCTTGCGCAGGTCGCGCGGCGCGCCGGTCGAGCGCAGGATCGGTCCGGTGCAGCCGAGGCTGAGCGCATCGGCGGTCGAGATCGTGCCGACGCCGCGCAGCCGGTCGATGAAGATGCGGTTGCGGTCGACGAGGCCGTGGACGCGGGCGATGAATTCCTCGTACTGGGTCAGGATCTCCTCGAGGCGGCCGAGCCAGCCTTCGGGCAGGTCGCGCGCCAGGCCGCCGATGCGCCCGTAGCTATACGTCACGCGCGCCCCGGTGAGGGCGGCGAGGTGCTCGTACATGTAGTCGCGGATCATGACGAGATAGAGGAAGGCGGTCATCGCCCCCATCTCCATCAAGCCGGCGGCGATGCAGGTGAGGTGGTCGACGAGGCGCGAATACTCCGAGAGCAGCGTGCGCAGGTAGCGGCAGCGCGGGGTGATCTCGACGCCCATCAACTGCTCGACGCCGTCGCAGTAGGCGAAGTCGTTGATCAGCGCCGAGACATAGTTCAGGCGGTCGACGTAGGGAATGAGGTTGTGCCAGGTGTGGTCCTCGCACTCCTTCTCGAAGCCGCGGTGCAGGTAGCCGCAGTGGATGTCGGTGCGCAGCACGTGCTCGCCGTCGAGCTCGGC
>JBDTIO010000561.1:0-3091 GCA_039936375.1 Caldimonas sp.
CGAGGCGGCGTACGGCGGCGAGCTTCACGACGAAGATCAGCTCGCCTTCCTGCGCGACGAGCGCGATTTCCGCAATCTCACGCTCGTGGAGTTGCCGCGCGGCGATTTCGCGGCGACGCAACTCCGCAACCTGGCGATGGCGACGTTCCTCGAGCTGCTCTGGCAGCGCCTCGAAGCGTCGAGCGACGCCGAGCTCGCGGGCATCGCCGGCAAGGCCGTCAAGGAGGCACGCTATCACCGTGAGCACGCGGCCGATTGGGTCGTGCGCCTGGGCGATGGCACGGCGGAGTCGACGGCGCGGACGAAGGCGGCGCTCGAGTGGCTCTGGCCATACGTCGCCGAGATCTTCGAAAGCGACGCGGTCGACGAGCAGGCCGCCACCGAGCGGATCGGCCCGCGCTGGTCTGACCTGCGCGACGAATGGCGGGCCCGCTTCGGCGCCGTCGTCGCCGAGGCCGGTCTGGCGTTGCCGGCCGACCGACCCTTCCGCAGCACCGGCAAGCTCGGTCGGCACAGCGAGCACCTCGGCTACATCCTGGCTGAGATGCAGCACCTGCAGCGCGCGTTTCCGGGTGGTGTGTGGTGAGCGAGGTCGCGGCACTCTCGCGCCTCGAGCGCGCCTGGCAGGTCCTGGACGGCGTGCTCGACCCCGAAGTGCCGGTCGTCTCGGTGCGCGATCTCGGCATCGTCCGCGACGTGATCGAAGCCGACGACGGCGCGATCACCGTCGTCGTCACGCCGACGTATTCGGGTTGCCCGGCGACCGAGGTCATCGAGCGGAGCATCGTCGACGCGCTCGTTGCCGAGGGCCTTGGCCCGGTCCGCGTCGAGATGCGCCGTGCACCGGCCTGGACCACCGACTGGATGAGCGAGACCGGGCGACGGAAGCTGCGCGAGTACGGCATCGCGCCGCCAGGGCCGGTCGCCGCGGCGTCGACCGCGCCGCTGCGTTTCATGCCGCGGGTGCGTCTGGCGACGCTGGCCTGCCCGCGCTGCGAGAGCACGAACACCGAGCGCATTTCGGCCTTCGGCGCCACTGCCTGCAAGGCGCTCTGGCGCTGCCTGGCCTGTGGCGAGCCCTTCGAGCACTTTAAGCCGATATGACAACCCCCGCGCTCTCTTTGTTCGCCGCCCCCAGAGGGGGTCGCAACGTCCTTCGGGCGGCCCGGCGGCCGTCGCGCTGATGTCGAGCCTGCACTTTCATCCGCTGAAGATCCGCAGCGTGCGGCCCGATACCGACGAGGCCGTGATCGTTTCGTTCGACGTGCCTTCCGACCTTGCCGAAGCTTTCCGCTTCACGCAAGGCCAGCACCTCACCCTGCGCAACACGATCGAAGGCGCCGACGAGCGCCGCTCGTACTCGATCTGCGCCGGCATCGATGACGGCGAGCTGCGCGTCGGCGTGCGCAAGGTGAGGGGCGGGCGCTTCTCGACCTGGATCAACGAATCGCTGAAGCCGGGCGACACGATCCATGTCATGCCGCCCGAGGGTCGCTTCTTCGTGCCGCTCGACCCCGTGGCGCAGCGCCATTACCTCGGCATCGCCGGTGGCAGCGGCATCACGCCGATCCTCTCAATCATGAAGACGGTGCTCGCCGCCGAGCCGAAATCGAGCTTCACCCTGATCTACGGCAACCGCAAGCTCCGCTCGACGATGTTCACGGAAGAGCTCGAGGATCTGAAGAACCGCTATCTGTCGCGGCTCACCTTGCACCTCGTGTTCTCGCAGGAGTCGACCGAGCTGCCGCTGTACCACGGCCGGCTCAGCCGCGACAAGATCGGCGAGTTCGTGGCCTCGGCGGCGTTGGTCGATGCGGCCAGGCTCGACCACGTGTTCGTCTGCGGACCGCACGGCGTCAACGACGAGGCCGAGACGGCGTTGCTCGCGGCCGGCGTGGCCGCCGAGAAGATCCACATCGAACGCTTCGGCGTGCCCGACGCCGAGGGCAGCGCGCGAGCGGCATTGCACGCGCCTCGGGAAGGCGATGCTGCCGACGCGAAGATCACGATCATCCGCGACGGCGTGACGAGCGAGATCGATTTCCACGCCTGGCAGGGCAACGTGTTGGAAGCCGCTGCGGCGGCAGGGCTCGACGTGCCGTTCTCGTGCAGGTCGGGCGTCTGCTGCACCTGCCGTGCCAAGCTGCTCGAAGGCGAAGTGCGCATGGAGCGCAACTTCGCGCTCGAGAAGCACGAGGTCGCGGCCGGGTTCGTGCTGACGTGTCAGGCGCATCCGCTGACTGAGCGCGTTGTCATTTCCTTCGACGACCGCTGACATGGAGCGGAGGTTGGAGCGGGATCAGGCTGGTGGGGCGCTCCGCTCCGCTCATGGGTCGGGGCGAGATCAGGCCGCCGAGGCGCTCTACTGCGCTCATGTCCCCCGGCCACGGCCTGCGGCCGTGGCCTCCCCCTTTACTTCGCTCCGCAGAACGCCTCACCGTCCTGACCGAGCACCGCTGTTGTTCTTGGTGCACGCGGGACGAGCGCACCTCGCCATGGACGTCGGGTGGCCGACGCAGCGAAGTAAAGGAGGAGGCGCGGGCTGCAAGCCCTCGCCGGGGGCATGAGCGGAGTCGGCCACCCGATGGCCTTGGCGCCGGGCCGAGTCAAGTTGCGTTTCATCCCAGAAGCGCGGCGAGGCCACTGACATGCCGCGCGGCCGCGCCCCGGGCTACGACGAACAGCGCGAACAGATCCTGGCCCGCGCGGCGCGCCTGTTCGCGCAACGCGGCTACACGGCAACCTCGATGAACGAAGTCGCCGAAGCTTGCGGCGTCTCGAAGCCGTCGCTCTATCACTACGTACGCGACAAGCATCAACTGCTCGTCGAGATCGCTGCGGCGCACGTCGCGCGCCTGGAAGCACTGGTCGCCGAAGTGCAGGCCGAAGGGCTGGCGCCCGAGCAACGGGTGCGCCGGCTAATCACGGCGTTTCTCGCCGTCTACGCCGAAGCGCAGGCCGAGCATCGTGTCCTTACCGAGGACGTCAAGTTCCTGCAGCCGGCCGATCGTCGCCGCGTCCTCGATGGCGAGCGCAAGGTCGTCGCCGCGTTCGCCGACGCGATTGCGGACGCCCGCCCCGAGCTGCGCGA
>JBDTIO010000562.1:0-7540 GCA_039936375.1 Caldimonas sp.
CGAGCGCAGGCCATGAAGTCCTGAACTCGCCGAGGACGATGCCGGCATTCCAGGCGTTGTCGGCGACGAGCGAAAAGACGTCGAGCGACTTGTAGTCGCAGGCGCGGTCGTCGACGATCTCGATCGCAGGCGCGACGGCATCAACGGCCGCCTCGATGTCGGCGAGGGAAAAAGGCCGGTCGATCGGCGCCAGATCACGACCGAGCCGCACCGCGATCTCGAATTCGATGCCGAGTCGCACCGGGCCCGCCCGCGCCAGGCGAGCGCCCGACGCATGGACGCGGTCGTCGAGCACGACCCCTGCGACCGGCGTGTCGATGCCGCACATCGCCTGCATCGACGCCGACGTCAGGCCGATCTTGTAGCCGGCACGAGCGGCGTGGCGCGCCGAAGCCTGCAACGCCACGAACGCTTGTTGCACGTCGTAGGCGCAACGCATCGAGCCGACGCCGTACGTCGCGGCGAATGGCTCGAAATGGCGTCGATGGGCATGCTCCTGCATCAACCAGTCGGCTACAGGGGCCGCATCGGCGAAGTGAGTGGAATATTCGGTCATGCCGGTGCCGGTCGAGCCACCCGATTTCGAAACACACCCGCCCCCGATGGATCCTCTGTCGGCCCAGTGTAGCGAGGAGAATTTCTGGTTCCGACGCGAAACCGCGGCGCCACTTTGAACCAAGGCCAATTCGGCATCGCGGCCACCGCTGCCACGAATGCCGCGATACTGCGACGCTTCTTCGCGTCGACCGTATCGCATGTACCTCCGAGGGATCGCCACTGCCGCGCCGCCATCGCGCTTCACCAAGGCCGAATGCCTGGTCGCCTTCCAGCGTTCCGACTGGTACGCGAAGCTCGACCCGCGTTCGCACCTCATCGCTCGCACGGTGCTGCAGCGCGACAACGGCATCGAGGCGCGACGCCTCGCACTCGGCTCGCTCGACCAGGTCTTCACGATCGATCCCGACACGCTGGCCCGCCGCTTTCTCGCCCATGCGCCGGCGCTTGCCGCCGAAGCCGCGGGCCGCGCCCTCGATGCCGCTGCGCTGGTCGCGAACGACATCGACGCGGTGGTCGTCAGCACCTGCACTGGTTATCTGTGTCCGGGTCTTTCAGGCTACGTGGTCGAGCGGCTCGGCCTGCGCCCTGACGTCCAGGCGTTCGACCTCGTCGGCCAGGGGTGCGCCGCGGCACTGCCGAACCTGCAGCTCGGCCGCTCGCTGCTGGCTTCGGGTGCGGCCGAGCACGTGTTGTCGGTCTGCGTCGAAGTGAGCAGCGCTGCCATGTATCTCGACAACGACCCGGGCGTGATCATCAGCGCCTGCTTGTTCGGCGACGGCGCGGGTGCGGCCGTGCTCTCGCGCGAACCGCGCGCCAGCGGCCGGCGTGTCGAGTGGAGAGACGGCGCCTCGCTGATCGAGCCTCGGCAGCGCAAGGCGCTGATGTTCGAGCAGAAAGAGGGCATGCTGCGCAACATCCTGACGCGCGAGGTGCCGGTGCTCGCGGCCGACTACGCGCATCGCGTGCTCGAGACCGTGCTGGTACGCGCGGGGCTGAACAGCGGCGACATCGCGGCGTGGATCATGCATGCCGGCGGGCGCGACGTGTTGGTCGCACTCGAGCGACGCTTCGAGCTCGATGCCGACGCGTTCCGCTACAGCGCGGCGATGCTGCGCGAATACGGCAATCTCTCCAGTGCCTTCGTCTACTTCGTGCTCGAGGCCGCCCTCGCCGATGGTGCGCCAAGCGGCTGGTGGTGGCTGTCTTCGTTCGGCGCCGGCTTCAGCTGCCACGGCGCATTGTTGCGCGTCGACTGAGTGAGCCATGCTCCCGCGTGTTCTCGAGGCTGAAACGCTCGATCACCTTGAACCCGACGACCCTGCCGCGCAACGCTCGCGGCGCGACCTGCGCCGCATCAATCGCATCATGGGTGCGCGTGAAATTCTGGCCCGTGCCCTGCGCGGCGTCGGCGTCGAGCGGCATCGCGGACCGCTGCGCATTCTCGAGATCGGCTGCGGCGACGGCTCGCTCATGCTCGATGTGGCTCGCCGCAGCGGCACGGCGTTCGGCGATGCGCAGTTGACCCTGCTCGATCGCCAGCCGATCGTCAGCACCGACACGATCGCCCTCTACGCCGAGGCCGGCTGGCGCGTCGAGACGCTGGTCACCGACGTGCTGGCGTGGGCCGCCGATACGCAGGCCTCGCGGCGCTGGGATCTCGTCGTTGCCAATCTGTTCCTGCATCACTTCGAAGGCGACGATCTGGGCCAGGTGCTGGGCGCCGCTGCCTTGCGCGCCGATGTATTCGTCGCCTGCGAACCGAGGCGCAGCCGCTTCGCACTGGCCGCCAGTCATCTGGTCGGCTTCATCGGTGCCAACGCGGTGACGCGACGAGATGCGGTGTTGAGCGTGCGCGCCGGGTTCGTCGCGCGCGAGTTGAGCAAGGCGTGGCCAGGCGCGGCCGATGCGTGGCAGCTCGACGAATACGAGGACGGCCTGTTCACGCACTGCTTTTGCGCCTTGCGCAAACCCTCGCGGCGATGAAAAGCTTCGACGCCGTGGTCATCGGTGCCGGCCCGGCCGGTTCGAGCACGGCGATCTTGTTGGCCCGCGTCGGCTGGTCGGTCGCGCTCGTCGAGCGGCAGCGCTTTCCGCGGCGCAAGGTCTGCGGCGAATGCGTCGCAGCGAGCAACCTGCCGCTGCTCGATGCGCTCGGCATCGGCGATGCCTTCGCTCGTCTGGCCGGTGGCGAGCTGCGCCGCGTGGCGCTGATGCACGGCGGCGAGACGATCGTGGCGTCGCTCCCGCCGGCCGAGGCTTCGCCGTACCGCTATGGCCGGGCCCTGGGCCGCGAGCATCTCGACACGCTGCTTGCCGACCAGGCCGAGGCGGAGGGTGTCGTCCGCTTTCAGCCATGGGCCTTGCAATCGATCGATGGCAGTGCCGGCAGATTCGACGTGCGATTGCAACCTGGCGGCGGCGGCGGCGGCGGCGATGCGAGCACCTTGCGGGCAAGCCTCGTTGTCGCTGCGCATGGCTCGTGGGAGCCGCTGCCTTCCGAACGGCCGGCGTTGCGGTGCGCTCGCCGGCCGAGCGACCTGTTCGCCTTCAAGGCCAACTTCAGGGAGACGGCGATCGCCGCCGATCTGCTGCCGGTGCTGTCCTTTCGCGGCGGCTACGGCGGCATGGTCGTTGCCGACGATGGCCTGGCGACGCTGGCCTGCTGCATCCGCGAAGACAGGCTCGGGCGCGATCGCGTCGACCGCCCCGGTGAGCGTGCCGGCGATGTCGTTGAAAAGATCCTGCGCCGCGAATGCGCGGGCGTCGACGCGGCGCTTGCGGCGGCGACGCGCGAGGGTGCCTGGCTGGCGACCGGCCCGATCCGGCCTGGCGTGCGCCTCGGCGCCGGCGACGCTGTCTTTCGCATCGGCAACGCCGCCGGTGAAGCGCACCCAATCGTCGGCGAGGGCATCAGCATGGCCCTGCAATCGGCCTTCGTGCTGGCTTCGTTGATCGGTTCCGAGCGCGCCTCGCTGGTCAATCCGCAGACCGCCGCGGTGGCGCAGCGGCGCCTCATGAAGACCTACCAAGGGCTCTGGCGCCAGCGCTTCGCGACTCGACTGCGTGTTGCCGCGGCATTCGCGCACGTGGCCATGCGGCCGGTGGCCGCGCGTTCGCTCTGGCCGGTCGCCCGGCGCTGGCCGAGCCTGCTGACGCTCGGCGCGCGCTGGAGCGGCAAGACGCGCTGCGCCCCAGAAGCGGCCCGGCTCGCGGCCAGCTCGTCGTTCGTCGCGGACTGAGGCGCCAGCCTCGGGTATCGTCCCCGCGTGGCCGCCGATGTTCCCTTGCGATCGCGATTCGACCGCCTCGATGCGCTGCGTGGGCTGGCCATCGTCTGGATGGCGACCTTTCATTTCTCGTACGACCTCAACTATTTCCTGTTCATCCACCAGAACTTTCACGACAGCCCGTCTGGACCCTGCAACGCAGCTGCATCGTCGGCCTGTTCCTGCTGTGCGCCGGTGCCGGCCAGGCGGTGGCCGCCAACCAGCTTCAGGCATCGGCGATTCTGGAAACGCTGGGCTCAGGTAGCGGGCTGCGCGCTGCTCGTCAGCATCGGCTCATGGTTCATGTTCCCGGCCAGCTTCATCAGCTTCGGTGTGCTGCACGGCATCGCCTTGATGCTTATCGTCGTTCGCTTCACGTCGGGCTGGGGCGCGTGGCGCTGGCCGCTCGGGCTCGTCGCGATCGCGCTGCCCTACTTCGTGCAGGATGCATTTTTCGACTCGCGCTGGACCAACTGGATCGGCCTCGTCACGCACAAGCCGTTCACCGAGGACGACGTGCCGGTCCTTCCCTGGCTCGGTGTCATGTGGTGGGGCGCGGCGGCGGCCGATTCACTGCTGCGGCATCGGCGCGAATGGCTGGCCGGCCCGCTGCTGCGCGCTTTCGCACCGCTGGCCGCGCTTGGCCGCTGGAGCCTCAGCTTCTACATGGTGCATCAGCCGGTGCTGATCGGCATTCTGGCCGCCATCGTCGCCCTGCGGCACCTGTGATCAACGAGCCGATACCTCGAATAGTACGTAGTTCCCTCATGGGCGCACCCAGCAGCCTTGCATAGACTGCGCGGGCTGGCGCCCGGAGGCACCAAGGAGACAGGATGACGAAGTGGCGCCGAGTGCGCAAGGATCACGTGGCAGCCGTGCTGTTGATGGCAATGGGCATCGCCATTCTCGTGATCGGATTTCGCTACCGCATGGGCACCCTCGTGCACATGGGGGCCGGGTTCATCCCCGTCGTTCTCGGCATTCTCATGACGGTGGTCGGGCTGGTCGTCGGCGTGCTCGCCAATTTCGGTACCCCGGAGGAAAAGGCGGCGCAGGCGCTGCCCGATCCGCCCGATCTGCGCGGTGGCCTCTGCATCCTCGCCGCCGTCGGCGTCTTCGTCCTGCTGGGCGCCTACGGCGGCCTCGTTCCAGCCGCTTTCGGCTCGGTCTTCGTGGCGGCCATGGGCGATCGGAACAACACCTGGAAGACGGCGCTGCTGCTGTCGCTGGCGATGACCGTATTCGGCGTCGCCGTCTTTCATTACGGGCTGCGTGTGCAGCTGCCGCTCTTCACGTGGGGCAACTGAGCCTCGCTTCATTGTCCGAGAGACTGAACCATGCACCAGACCCTGATGGACCTGTGGTACGGCTTCAGCATCGCCCTCGAGCCGCACAACCTGATGTGGTCGGTGTTCGGCGTGCTGATCGGCAACCTGATCGGCGTGCTGCCCGGCATGGGCGCGCTGACGACCATCTCGATGCTGCTGCCGCTCACCTACGTGATTCCGCCGGTGCCGGCCATCCTCATGCTGGCCGGCATCTTCTACGGCTCGCAGTACGGCGGCGCGATCGGCGCGATCCTGCTCAACCTGCCGAGCCATCCGCCGCACGCCGTGACCTGTCTCGACGGCTATCCGCTCACCAAGATGGGCAAGGGTGGAACCGCGCTCGGCATCACGATGATGTGCTCGTTCTTCGCCGCATCGGTCGGCATCATCGTCATGATCTTCATGTCGCCGCTGCTGGTGCAGGTGGCCTTCAAGTTCGGGCCTACCGAGATCTGTTCGATCATGCTGCTCGGCCTGCTCGCCGGCGCGACGATGTCGCGGGGCTCGCCGTTGAAGGGCGTCGCGATGACGGTGTTCGGCCTCTTCTGTGGCGTCGTCGGCACCGATGTCATCAGCGGCACGGCCCGCTATACCTTCGATCTGCCCGATCTTGCCGACGGCATCGAGCTCGGCGCGCTCTTCATGGGCCTGTTCGGTATCGCCGACTTCCTGATGAGCGTCAACCGGACCAACATCAAGATCACGAACACGAAGATGAGCATGAAGGACATGCGACCGTCGCGCGCCGAGATCAAGGAGGCTTTCTGGCCGATGGTGCGCGGCACGCTGGTCGGCACGATCTTCGGTGCGATGCCGGGAACCGGCCCGACGATCACCACGTTCATCGCCTACGCGATCGAACGCAAGATCTCGAAGACACCGGAGAAGTTCGGCCACGGCATGATCGCCGGCGTGGCCAGCCCCGAGGCGTCGTCGCACTCGAAGACGCAGGTCGATTTCATCCCGACCATGTCGCTCGGCATTCCGGGCGACGCGGTGATGGCGCTCATCCTCGGTGCTCTCATCATCAAGGGCATCCAGCCGGGGCCGCAGCTCATCACTGAGCACCCGGACATCTTCTGGGGCCTGATCGCCAGTTTCTGGATCGGCAACGTCCTGCTCGTGATCCTGAACGTGCCGATGATCGGCGTCTGGGTGCGCCTTCTGCGCGTGCCGTACAAGTACCTGTTCCCGGCGGCGCTCTTCTTCATCGCCGTGGGTGTCTACAGCACCAAGAGCAGCCTGTTCGACGTCGGCGAGGTGGCCGTCTTCGGCGTCCTCGGCGCGATCTTCCTCTGGCTCGATTTCCAGATCGCGCCGATTGCGCTCGGCTTCATTCTCGGCCCGATGCTCGAGGAGAACTTCCGTCGCGCCATGCTGCTCTCGCGCGGCGACATCACGGTGTTCATCCACCGCCCGATCAGCGCCTGGTTCATCGCCGCCTGCACCCTGCTGGTGCTTGCCCAGGTCTTCGCCTACGTCCGGCGAATCACGATCAAGCCGGCGGCGCCGCTGCACAAGCCGGGCGAAGAGCTGATCGCCGAATAGATCGCGGTGCCGTGGGGCGATCGGCCGGCGTCCTTCGGTGCGCCGGTCGCTGCTCGCTACCATGCCGGAATGACCCAGGCGATCCTGTTCGGATTTCACGCGGTGGGCGTTCGCCTGAAGGTCGCACCGCGAACGCTGGTCGAGCTGCACGTCGACAAGAGCCGGCGCGACCCGCGCATGCATCATTTCCTGGCCCGTGCCGAAGCGGCCGGCGTGTCGCTGGTCGACAGCGACGACCAGCGCCTGCAAAAGCTGTCCGGCTCGCACCGACATCAGGGCGTGGTCGCGCGCGTCGAGCCGCTGCCGCGTTCGCATTCGCTCGACGACACGCTCGACGCTGTCGACGGCCCGCCGCTCATCCTCGTGCTCGACGGCGTCACCGACCCGCACAACCTCGGCGCCTGCCTGCGCGTCGCCGACGGCGCCGGTGCGCACGCGGTGGTCGCGCCGAAGGACCATGCGGTCGGGCTCAACGCGACCGTTGCCAAGGTGGCGAGCGGCGCCGCCGAGACGGTGCCTTATTTCATGGTGACCAACCTGGCCCGCACCCTCAACGAATTGAAGGAGCGCGACATCCGCATCGTCGGCACGGCCGAAGACGCACCGCGCTCGATCTACGAGCTCGACCTGAGCGGCCCGCTCGCGCTGGTCTTCGGCGCCGAAGGCTCCGGCCTTCGCCAGCTGACCTCGCGCACCTGCGACGAGCTCGTGCACCTGCCGATGCACGGCGCCGTCGAAAGTCTCAACGTCTCGGTCGCCAGCGGTGTGTGCCTGTACGAAGCAGCGCGCCAGCGGGCGCAAAGGAATGCCTGATGCCTGTCATCGAACTTCGCCATCCGC
>JBDTIO010000563.1:0-4614 GCA_039936375.1 Caldimonas sp.
AGTACCAAGAGCTACGACTACGTGCGCGAGCACAACGAGGCGGTGAACCGGCTCGACTTCATGCCGCGCCGCGACCCGGTCACCGCTGCCTATGCACCGGGCGAAGTGATAGAAGTAACGCAGCACGACGGCAGCGTCCTGCGCCTGCGCAAGCTCGCCGCTGGATACGACGCCGGCGACCGGCTGGCGGCGATGAGCCACATCGCCGCGCACGAGGCGCGCGGCGAAATACTGACCGGGCTTCTCTACGTGAACGCCGCTGCGGAAGATCTGCACGAGCACCTGCACACGATCGACACGCCGCTGAACCGGCTCGGCGTCGCCGAGCTTTGTCCCGGCGCCGCCATGCTCGCTGCGATCAACGCCGAAATGATCTAGACGGCCCGGAAAAGCGGCGCTGAGGTCGCTATGTGAAGTAGTGTTTCGCGCGTATTTCGCGCTCGTCAACAACGCATTGATTCCGCGTCTTATCCGCAAGCCGCCGCAATGGCGGCAACAGAAGATGCCGTGACCTTCCGGAGGTCATCGTGCAATTTGCGGCTCCTGTTCTTGCTCGACAGCCACTCCCGACCCCCGCGGCGTTCGATGCCGCCCTGGCACACCACGGGAAAGGAAGACTGGACGAAGCGGCCGGCCTATACCAGGCCATCCTCGACATCGACCCGACCTGCGCCGTCGCGTTGAACATGCTCGGCAACCTCGAATCGCAAAGGAACCGTTTCGACGAGGCGCTGCGACTCATCGCCGGTGCGATCCGGATCGCACCGGCTTCGCCGGCCTATCGAATCACGCTTGGACACGTTCACCGGCGCAAGGGCGATCTCGCCGCGGCAAGCGACTCCTACCGCGACGCGCTGCGCCTGTCGCCAGAATCCACGCTGGCCGCGATCAGCCTGGCCGGCGCGTTGAAGGACCAGGGGCACCTGGTGGAAACGACCGCGGTGCTGGGCGAGATTCTCGGGCGCGACCCCGGCTGCCTCGACGCGCTCGATCTTGCGGGCGATGTGTGGCTGGCGCTCGACCGGCCCGACAAGGCCAGCCACGTTCTCGGCCGCCTTGTTGCCCTGGGGGTCCCGTCGCCCGACACGTTCTTTCGTCTCGGTGTCGGGGCAACCCAGCAAGGACAACATTCACTCGCGATCGAGTCCTTCGAGAATGCAATCTCGCTTCGGCCCAATTTCCCCGAAGCGCATTTCAATCTCGGCGTGATCGACGTCGAGCGACAACGCCTCGACACGGCCGAAGCCTGGTTTCGCTCTGCCCTGGCGATCGAGCCGGAGTACGTCGACGCGCACGTCAATCTGTCGGCCGTGCTTCTGAGAGCCGGTCGCACGGAAGAAGCACGGGTGCATCGCGAGGCGGCCTACCGCAGAAAGTGCCTGTTCCTGCGTACCTCACCGGCCGCGCTGCGAACGGTCCTGATCCTGTTCGATGCGGGCCAGGGGAACATCAACCTGAGCCACCTGTTCTCGAGAACGCGAAACAGCCTCATCGACTGGATGATCGAATTCGCGCCGCCAGAGCAAAGTGCGGCCGTGCCGCCGTTCGACATCGTCTTCAATGGGATGGGCGATCCCGACATGGCGGCCGCGGCCGTCCTGCCGGCGTCGCGTTTCATTGCCGGGTGCAACCAGCCCGTGCTCAACCGACCCGAGGCCGTGGCCAGAACGTCGCGGGAGAAGATTCCGGCACTCTTCGAGGGCATCGAAGGCCTCATCGTTCCGGCGGTGTGGCGTCTGGCGGCCGATGACCCCTGGCTTGCCGGCATCGCCGACCTTCTGCCGGTGCTGGTTCGGCCGGTCGAGACCCACGGCGGCACCGGCTTGCAGCGGGCCGCCAGCGTCGGCGACCTCGAGCGGATCGAGTCGCAGCGCGTCGGTCCTTGCTATGTCTCCCGGTTCTGCGACTTCCGTTCGGCCGATGGCTGGTACCGGAAATATCGCCTCATCTTCATCGATCGCGAGCCCTTCCCGTACCACTTGGCGATCTCGCCGCACTGGCTCGTTCACTATGCAACGGCGGGCATGGAAGGCCACGCCTGGAAGCTCGAGGAAGAGCGCCGCTTTCTCGAGAGCCCGGAACAGGTGCTGGGCGCCGCCGGCCTCGCCGCGATCACTGCCATCGGCTCGAGGATGAACCTCGACTACGCCGGCGTCGATTTCTCGATCCTCGCCGACGGCCGCATTCTTGTCTTCGAGGCCAACCCCGTGATGCTTGTGCACCCGGAAGACGCCGACGGCGTGCTGGCCTTCAAGATTCCGCACGTGCAGCGCATCTTCGACGCCTTCGAGACGCTGCTGTGCCGCGTGAGCGGCAAGGGGCCGTCTCGGCACGCTGGAGCGGCGCCGTCAGCCTCGCCCGCCAGCGAGCCGACGAGCTTGCAGATCTTCGAAAGCATCGACGATGCGCTGCACGTGCGGGTTGCGATGGGCGAGCGGGCCGCTGCTGCGCTCCCGGTGCACGAGCATGGTCGCGTTGGCTTCGAACACCAGCACCCGGCCATCCGGGAATAGCGTGAAATCGACGCCCGCGTAGTCGAGGCCGAGCCGGTCGCCAATCGCAGCCACCGCCGCCAACGCGCGACTCCCCAGGCTCGCGCCGGTGTCTTCCAGGAAGCGCCTCTCCTCTTCGATCTTCCACGGATGCTCCGCCATGTCTGCAGAGAAGTAGTGAACCATCCAGTGCGACGAAATGGCGAGGTGATAGGCAAACGGCTTGCGATCGACGAAGACGATGCGGTACTTCCGGTAGCGACGGTCTGCGTTCCGATAGTCGACAAAGCCCGTCAGGTAATGAGGGCCGTCGATGTCGCGCAGTTCGTTCTGCAAGGCTTCGATCGTCTCGCAACGAACCAGCCCCTTGCCGCCGTGGCTCGCTGCCGGGCGCGCCAGGACGGGCCAATCGATCCCGGCTTCGAGCAGGCGCGCAGCCAACTCGGCATTCGAGCCGACAGGGCCGTCGTAGCGGCTGCACGGCGCAACGACGACGTCGTCGAGATCGGCCAATAGCGCCCCGAGCAGATGGCGACTGGTGCGGCTCACGGCGGCCGGCAGGTTGAGCACCGGTCGCTCGCATCGGGCGGTGAAGCGAGCTAGGCGCTCGGCGAGCGACGCTGCGACGTCGGGTTCGCCGATGGCGTTGAAGACCAGATCGAACGGCGGAAGCTGCGCGTCCTCCTCTTCCGCCGCGAAGTCGATGACGTACTTGATGCGGCAGCTTTCGCCGCCCGACAGCAGCGTCTCGAACGGGACGTTGCCGGAGGCATGGCCGGCGCACAGGATCAGCAACCGGCGTGCGGGCTCGCCGGCGGACTCGATGAAGACGCGCTGAATTCCGTAGGCTCGCTCGCGACGCGTCCGCGCCTGGGCGAGCTCGCCTCTTTCGTCATGGATCGCGGCGAGGTTCTGGTACGGAACGGCCAGATTCGGGTCGAGCGCCAGCACCAGCTCGTACCAGCGCTCGGCTGACGCGTGGTCGCCCAGCATGAAATACCCGGTGGCGACCTTGCAGAGCTCTCCCAGAGAATCGCCCGGGCTGCCGGCAGCGTTCGCCTCGAGGGTTTGCGCCGCGATCAGGTGCGCTTGGGCGCCTAGCTCGTCGCCCGCGGCACGCCTGGTTTGCGCCATCGCACGGTGAAGAGACGGATCTCTCGGCAGGTCGAGGTGTTCCCGATCGGGCATGGCTGCGTTGTACGCCATCGGCCGGCAACCGGCCAACCGCCGACGACGCTCGTGCTCAGCTCTCGCGCGCCGCTTTCTTCCGCTCGTGCTCCTTGAGGTGGCGCTTCCTGATGCGGATGGATTTCGGCGTGATCTCGACCAGCTCGTCGTCGGCGATGAACTCCACCGCATACTCGAGCGTGAGCTGGATCGGCGGCGTGATCTTGATCGCGTCTTCCTTGCCCGAGACCCGGAAGTTCGTCAGCTGCTTGCCGCGCACCGCGTTGACGACGAGGTCGTTGTCGCGACTGTGGATGCCGATGATCATGCCTTCGTAGAGCGGATCGCCCGCCTTCACGAACATGCGGCCACGATCGTCGAGCTTGCCGAGCGAATACGTCACCGCCTCGCCGTCGTCCTGGCTGATCAGCACGCCGTTCTTGCGGCCTTCGATCTCGCCCTTGTAGGCCTCGTAGCCGTCGAAGATGTTGCTGATGAGGCCAGTGCCGCGCGTCAGGTTCAGGAACTCGTTCTGGAAGCCGATCAGGCCGCGCGCCGGAATCTTGTAGTCGAGGCGCACGCGGCCTCGGCCGTCGGGCTCCATGTTGACCAGCTCGGCCTTGCGCTCGCCGAGGGCCTGCATCACGGCGCCCTGGTGCTGATCTTCGACGTCGGCGGTGACCTGCTCGATCGGCTCCTGGCGCTCGCCGTTCACTTCGTGGAAGACAACCCGCGGCTTCGAGACGGCCAGCTCGTAGCCCTCGCGGCGCATGTTCTCGAGCAGGATCGTGAGGTGCAATTCGCCGCGGCCGGAGACCTCGAAGATGCCGTCTTCATCGGTGTCGCTGACCTTCAGCGCCACGTTCGACTGCAGCTCGCGATCGAGGCGCTCCCTGATCTGCCGGCTCGTCACGAACTTGCCTTCGCGGCCGGCGAGCGGCGAGTTGTTGACGCA
>JBDTIO010000564.1:0-3640 GCA_039936375.1 Caldimonas sp.
CGTTGAGCCGCTCGACCACGGCTCGCGGCACGCCGGCCGGCGCGAACAGGCCGAACCAGGCCGAGACCTCGTAGCCCGGCAGGCCGCTCTCGATCATGGTCGGCACCTTCGGCATCAGCTCGCTGCGCCGACGGCTGGTCACCGCGAGCGCCTTCAGGCGGCCCGCCCGCACGTGCGCCAGCGACGTGGCCTGCAGGTCGAACATCAACGGCACGTGGCCGGCGAGCACGTCGGTGAGCGCCGGCGCGCTGCCCTTGTAGGGGACGTGCAGCAGCTTGATGTGCGCGTCGTTGGCGAACAGCTCGCCGGAGAGGTGATTCGACGTGCCGATGCCTGCCGATGCATAGCTGAGCTCGCCCGGCTTCGCCTTCGCCTGAGCGATGACCTCGGCGACGCTGTCGAGGTGCGCCGCCGGATTGGCGACGAGCACGAACGGGATGGAGCCGATCGGCGCGATGGGTGTGAAGTCGGCCACCGGGTCGTAGCCGACCTTGTTCATCGCCGGATTGATCGCCTGTGAGCTCACCGTGCCAAGCAGCAGCGTGTAGCCGTCGGGCGCGGCGCGCGCCACGTCCTTGGCGCCGATCGCGGTGGCTGCGCCGGCGTGGTTCTCGACAATGACCGGCTGGTGCAATCGCTCCGCGAGCTTCTGGCCAAGCGCCCGTGCCAGTACGTCGGCCGAGCCGCCGGCTGGGTACGGCACGACCAGCGTGATCGGGCGGCTCGGGTAGACGTCTTCTGCCGACGCGGTGCCCGCAAGAAAGAGACCCGCCCCGGCAACTGCAACGACCAGGCCGGGCAAGGCAGAGCGAATACGTCGGGTGCGACGCAGCACAGGAAGCAGCGGCTGCATCAATGCACCTCCGCCGCGGCGTCGACTTCCGGCACCGCCGGAATCTCGACGCCGTACGGCGCGACGTCGTCGCGAATCTGATCGAGCGCCCGCTTGATGATCGCGATCTCGTCGTCGGGGTGGGTCGCGCCGAGCCCGTACTCGCAGGCCAGGGCGCGATTGCGGCCGGCGCGGGCACGCTCGTCGGGCGGCAGATTGACGACCGCGTAGACGCCGTTCAGCAAGCTGCCGCGCAGCTTCTTGGCAACCTTCTCGCCGAGCAGCCGCTTGTCGTCGGCCGAGAGATCCGCGAAGAAGCGGCGCATGACGATGCGGCCGAACTGGATGTGACGGGCCTCGTCGCGCAGGATCAGCTGGCAGGCGGTGCGGATCGATTCGAAGCGGGCGTTTTCATAGCGGGCCTGCAGCAACTCGCCCGACAGCTGCTCGAACAGCGTGTTGACGGCGAGGCCGGCGAAAAAGCTCATCGCCTTCTCGTCGCGCTCGTCGTGAAAGCGCGGGATGACCGACTTGAAATAGTCGGCGCGCGGCACTTCCTGGTAGCCGGCCAGGCTCTTGGCCACGAGCACCGAGGCCTCGTGATGGCGCAGCTCTTCCGAGATGAAATTGACGATGTGCTGCTTGATCTCGAAGGGCTGGTGGCCGAACACCGCGTCGCGCAGCCGCTCGCTGCCGTAGGGAACGGCGCCGTGCTCCATCCAGGCGCGCAGGCTCCACCATTCGGCACCGGCGGCGCGCACCTCGCCCGGCAGGTCGGCGTCGCGAACGTCGGAGAAATCGATCGCGCGCGGGTCCCAGGCCAGCTCGCGCGATTGCTCGCACAAGCGCCAGACCTCGGGGTACTCGATCTCGGAGCGGATCGGATAAGGATTGGGAACCGGCGTCAGTTCCTCGAGCAGGGAAGCGTGCATGGCAAGGTGTCATCGGAAAGCAAGGACGTGGCGCCACGATACTCGCCGGCTTTCCGCGAAGGCTCGGCTGAACATAGTCGCGGCCCACGTCGCGGGTCTTGCAGAGCATTCCCGGAAATTCCCACTCTTGTCACTCTTGCCATTCTTCCCATGCTGCTCATCGGGCTGCCCGCTCGGTGCAGCCACCCTTGTCCACCGAGATCGGGATGGAAAGTATGAGTCTTGGGCCTCGGCCGGCGCGACTGTCCCTTCCTCAATGGATCGTCAGCCAGAAGGACGGTTTCAGAGTTCGCGATCGCTCCTGCTACACGCCCTGCACGTTCGGCGGCTTCCATCACCGCCGGGACCGGCGGGGAGATGGCGGCGACAGTCCGAACGGATCACGCGATGCGCGTGACGCTGTAGCGGACGCTATGTCCGCCTTCCCTCGGTCAGTGGCGATGACCAGGCTTCCGGTAAGACAGCGCGGTGATGGCAGAGCTCCGACATCTAGCAGTTGTTGTCGGACGACACGGAAAGTGAGGTCCGCGCGACTAGCTCGCTAAAGCTAGAGCGTGGCCAGGAACGCGTAGAGCTTTTGCTGCTCGGCCTCGTCGAGCTCGAGGAAGCGGTCGCGCACGATCAGGCCTTCGCCGCCATGCGCGAAGATGGCGTCGCGAAGGCTGGCCGCGCGGCCATCGTGCAGAAAGCGCTGGCGGGTGCGGATCGATACCAGCGGCGTCGTCCGCCACTCGGCGCCGGTAGCGTCTCCTTGCTGGATCTTGTCGTCGAGCAAGGGGCCCATGTCGTGCAGCAGGAGATCGGAATAGAGCGTTACGGCAGTGCCGTCGCGATCGCGCAGGGACGGAACGTGGCACTTCGCGCAACCCACCGATGCGAAGACGCGGCCGCCGGCGCTCGACAGCATGGCGCTCTCGGCGGGCTGTGCGTTCGCGGAGACTGGCCTGGGCATCGATGCCACCAGCGCGTAGGCCACCAATGTCGAAAGAGCCAGGCCGAAGAGACCGAGACCGATCAGTCGCCAGCCGACGCCACCTTCGGCCAGCCGCGACAGGCGCGTGGTCAGGCCGAGGGCGATCATCACCATCATGAACAGCAACTGGTCAGCGTCGAGGATCAGGCGTCGCACCTGCGGATGCACCGTGATCGAGGAATTGAAAAGCATCACAAGCACGAAGCCGATCACGAACCAGGGAAAGGGGAAGCGGGTGCTGCCGCTGCTTGCGGTTGGATTGCCGCTGCCGTCGTCGCCGCCCCGGCGCCGGAGCACCACGCTCATCGTCAGCAGTAGCGGAACCAGCATCAGCACCTTGCTCAGCTTGACGAGCGTGGCGGTGTTCAGCGCGCCGTCCGAGACCGCGTACGACGCGCCGTAGACCTGGGCCAGCTCGTAAATGCTCGAGCCCACGAAGATCCCGTAGAGGCGATCGTCGAAGGCCGGAAAGGCGCCGCCGACGAAGGCCACCGGATAGACCAGCAAGGCCAGGGTTCCCGCCAGGGTAATGAGCGCGATCGCGATGCCGACGCTCTGCTCGCGAGAGCGCGTGAGCGCCGCGACGCACAGGATCGCCGCGGCGCCGCAGATGGCGGTTCCGGCAGCCACAAGCAGAGCGAGCTCGCCCTCGAGCTTGAACACGCGGACGGCGACCCAGCGCATCACCAGGATCACCGTCACGAGCTCGACCGCCGCGATACCGATCGGCACCACGCCCAGCTCGCTGAGCAGGCGCACCGTGATGCGAAAGCCGACCAGCATCACGCCGAGCCGGAGCAGGTAGCGCTTGCTGAAATCGAGCCCCGGCCTCAGCGACTCGGGGCAGCCGAAGGTGTTGCCAACCAGGAGCCCGCACAGCATCGCCACGAGCACCGGGTTGTG
>JBDTIO010000565.1:0-4028 GCA_039936375.1 Caldimonas sp.
TTCGACGATGCCGCCTGGAAGCGGCTGGCTGAGCGAATGTCCTACGTTCGCGGGGATCTCTCCGAACCCGAACTCTACGGGAGGCTGCGCGAGGCGCTCGACGCGGCCGCGACGGCCCATGGAACGCGGGGCAACGCCATATTTTATCTTGCGGTCGCCGACCGACTGTTCGGCGCGGCAATTGAACAGCTCGGCAAGGCGAAGCTGACCAATCAGGACAACGGGCTGGACGGCGAGCGCGGGTTCTGGCGCCGCGTGGTGATCGAAAAGCCGTTCGGACACAGCCTGGATTCGGCGCGCGCGCTCAACCAAGCCGTCCGGCGCACGCTGAACGAGGACCAGATCTTTCGGATCGACCACTTTCTCGGAAAGGACACGGTCCAAAGCATCATGGCGTTCCGCTTCGCCAACGGTCTGTTTGAACCGATCTGGAACCGCGACCGGATTGATCACGTGCAGATCACCGCGGCTGAGACGGTGGGCGTCGAGAAGCGAGGCAAGTTTTACGAGGAGACGGGCGCATTGCGCGACATGGTCCCGAACCACGCGCTCACTCTGCTTTCTATGGTGGCGATGGAACCTCCGGTGGGCTTTGACGCAGCGGCCATCCGGGACAGGAAGGCGGACGTCTTTGCCGCAATGCCCGCAGTCCAGCCGGCGCAGGCCGTGCGGGGTCAGTACGGATCGGGCGTCGTGCAGGGTAAGCCCACAGACGCCTATCGGGACGAGCCGGACGTCGACGCGGGGTCGAACGTCGAGACCTACGTCGCGATGAAATTCGAAATCGATAACTGGCGCTGGGCAGGCGTGCCCTTTTACTTCCGCACAGGCAAGCACATGTCGAGGCGGACAACCGAGATCGCGATCCGCTTCAAACAGGCGCCCTACGCCGCATTCCAGGACACGCCCGTCGACGCCTTGCGGCCAAACTGGCTGGTGCTCAGCATCGCGCCGGATGAGGCAATCTCCCTTCAGTTCGAAGTCAAGCGCCCGGGGCCGGTGGTGGACCTCGCCGCGGTCAAGATGGACTTCCGCTACCGAGACTGGTTCCCCAAAGAGCGGAATGTCGGCTACGAGACGCTGATCTATGACGTCATGATCGGCGATCCGACGCTGTTCATGCGCGCCGACATGGTCGAGCAGGGCTGGCGTATCGTGCAGCCGGTGCTCGACGATTGGGCGGTGAACAAGGCTGATTTTCCAGACTACGACTCTGGCAACGACGGCCCGAGGACCGCCGACGCGTTGCTGGCAGGCGACGGGGATCGGGCTTGGCGACTGCTAGCTCCATCGCGGGAGGGGAAGCCGTGAGCGCCAAGCGACCCAAGACTCAGTTGGAAGTGCTCGCTGATCCCGACGCGCTGGCGCGCCGGGTCGCGGACTGGCTCCTCGGGGCGGCGACCGAGTCAGAAGGCGTCTTCGCCATCGCGCTCTCCGGCGGCTCGACGCCGCGCCGGCTCTACGAGCGCCTAGCCAGTTCGCCGTGCCGCGATAGTTTCCCCTGGAGCCGCACCCACTGGTTCTGGGGCGACGAACGTTTCGTTTCACATGCCGATCCGCTCAGCAACGCTCGCATGGCGCAAGAGACGCTGCTGTCGCGCGCGCCGGTCCCGCCAGCCAACATTCATCCAATTCCGACCGAGGGGATAGGCCCGGACGATGCGGCGCTCGCCTACGAACGCGAGCTAAAGGCCTTTTACGGCAGCGAGCGCCTAGACCCGGTTCGTCCTCTGTTCGATGTGACGCTTCTTGGGCTGGGAGACGACGGTCATACGGCCTCGTTGTTCCCCGGCACGGCGGCGCTTGCCGAGCGCGAGCGCTGGGTCGCCGCCGTGATCGGCGCAAAGGCAGAAGCGCGCATTACCCTTACCTATCCTGCGCTCGAGAGCAGCCGGCGCGTAGCCTTCCTGGTGGCGGGAGAGGACAAGCGCGCGATCTTCGATCGGCTTCGGCGCGGCGATACCGCTCTGCCGGCGGCGCGGTTGCACCCGACTGGCGAGTTGACGTGGTTTGTTGATCGGGCCGCGGCGGGCGCGGAGACGTGAAGCGCCTGGACTCGATCACCGTCCCGGCGGGTGGAGCCACCTAACGCCGTGGGCGCGCCCCCTCGCCAAGCTGCCGGCAAGATCTCGGCGTTGGTTTCCGATGTCGACGGGACGCTCGTGACCGACGACAAGACATTGACCGAGCGTTCGCGGCGCGCCGTGGCCACCTTGCGTGAGCGAGGCGTCAAGTTCGCGATCGTCAGCAGCCGGCCACCCCGGGGGTTGTCAGAACTGATCAAGGCGCTGGAGATCACGACGCCGCTTGCCGGCTTCAACGGCGGGGTTCTCGCGACGCCCCAACTTACCGTCATCGAGCAACACCTCTTGCCGGCCGACCTCGCAGGCCAAGCCGTGGAGGCTTTGGCGTCGCAGGGCGTCGGGGTTTGGGTCTTCAGCGGTCAAGACTGGCTCGTGCGCGACGCAGCGGACAGCTACGTGAGTCTCGAAATGAAAACGGTGGGGTTCGAGCCGGTCGTCGTGGACAATTTCGGCGCCGCCCTCGGCAGCGCGGCCAAGATCGTCGGGGTCAGCGGGGATTTTGGATTGCTCGCGCGCTGCGAGGCGGACCTGAATGCGCGATTTTCGGGCCAGGCGAACATAGTCCGCTCGCAGCCCTACTACCTCGATATTACCCACTCCCTCGCAAACAAGGGGGCGGCGCTGCGGGCAATCGCCGCGCTAATCGCGACGCCGCTCGACGAGATCGCGGCGATCGGCGATGGCGGCAACGACATCGCGCTGTTCGCCGCTAGCGGATTTAGCATCGCAATGGGCAATGCTGGAGCGGCGGTCCGCGGCGCGGCCGATCGCGTCACCGCCAGCAACAGCGACGAGGGCTTCGCCAAGGCCGTAGAGCACTTCATTGTTGGCGAAGACGGCGGCGAAGCAGCCCGCAACCGCCGTCTTTCCGCCGCGCGGGCCTGATTTCGCGCGGGCGTCTCAGCCTTCTAGGCCGCGGCGGGCGTCGCCAAGGCTCGCTCCATGGCTCGGCGGAGGTCGCCATCGAAAAAGGGCTTCTGAAGCACAACGGCGCCTGGTTGGAGCGTCTCGATCCCTATGGGGGCGCCGCTGAGAAACAGGTGCGGCACGAATCCAGTTCGGCATACCTCGTCGACCGCCGAGACGCCGTCGCCATCGATCAACCAGCGGTCGACGATCATGAGGTCGGGCTTGTACCGGGCCGCCGCCGCCACGGTGCCTTGCTCTGTATCTTCGATCGCGCACACCTGATGGCCCATTCCCTCGAGTAGCAACGCCAGCAGCGTGCCGATCACCGCGTCGTCCTCCACGACAAGCACGCGCAACGCCTTGGTCGCCTGATCGCGAGTCGCGCGATCTTGTCTGCCAAGCCTTGGCCGAAGGCTCGAGCTCGCGCTGGCGAATCCAGGCTGGATGGGATCGTCGGATCGGGAGCACACTTTGTCGAGCTGGGTCGTGTGACCTGATTGCATGACCGTAAATCCCAACATCCCGCGGCGGGTAACCCCAAGGCCGCACCAACCCCACATGCAACCGGTCACTTGAGGTCTCACCCATCGACATTCATGGCGCCGCGATCGTTCTCGGGGCAGACTCGGAAACTACTCAGGCTTTCGCGCGTTCAGGCTCCTGCGCGAGTGTCCAGGTGAAGCCGCGAGTGTCCCGGTCGAAACTGACCGGCGGTCCGAACGGTCCGCGGTGATGGGATTTGGCGGTCGGCGTCCTACAATTGAAACAGGAACTTGAATGACAGGCAAAGGCCCTCTGCGCCGCATAGATGTGACTAAGGAGGGGAGCATACAGTTGATCCTCCCGGTCGAAGGCGCGGGCTCCCCGGAGCCCCGTGCTAGAAAGCGAGGCACGCTGTCGCTCTTTCGGCCTGGATTGCTCGGTGAAAGAACGGCCCTGCGCCATCCCGTCGAGGAGCCGCGGGATGCTACCCCAGCCCCCGGTCCGCGAATTGAGCGCTCGACGTCAGAAAGCGCGATAAGACGCTCATCGAAG
>JBDTIO010000566.1:0-2860 GCA_039936375.1 Caldimonas sp.
GGTGCCGAGCGACGAAGCGATCGCGAAAGCACGCTTCGACCGCCTGCCGCTCGCGCTCGTCGCGTTGCTCGCTCTGCTCGCCTGGCCCGCCATCGGCTCGACGTCGACCTGGATCACGCTCACCGTCGCCGGCCTGGCGATGGGCACGATCATCTTCATCGTCGCTTCGGGCCTGACGCTCGTCTTCGGCCTGATGGACGTGCTCAATTTCGGCCACGGCGTGTTCATCGCGATCGGCGCCTATCTGGCGGTGAGCGTGTTCGCCGGTCTCGCCGACTGGTCGACGGCGGCGGAAGTGGCGAAGAACCTGGTCGTCGTCGCGCTGGCGATGCTCGCAGGGGCGCTCGTCGCCGGCATCGTCGGCGTCGCCTTCGAGCGCCTGCTGGTGCGCCCCGTCTATGGCCAGCACCTGAAGCAGATCCTGATCACGATGGGCGGCATGATCGTCGGCGAAGAGCTGATCAAGATGATCTGGGGGCCGACGCCGATCGCGCTCGAGCTGCCCGAGGCGCTGCGCGGCGTGTTCACGTTCGGCGATGCGGCAGTCGAGAAATTCCGGCTGATCGCCGCCTTCATCGGCATCGTCATCTTCGCCGTGCTGCTGCTGGTGCTCAACCGCACCAAGCTCGGCCTGCTGGTTCGCGCCGGCGTGCAAGACCGCGAGATGGTCGAAAGCCTGGGTTACCCGATCCGCAAGCTCTTCGTCGGCGTGTTCGTCGCCGGTTCCGCGCTCGCCGGACTCGGTGGCGCGCTCTGGGGCATCAACCAGCACGGCGTCAGCCCGCAGATCGGCACCAGCGTCAACGTGCTGATCTTCATCGTCATCATCATCGGCGGGCTCGGCTCGACGACCGGATGCTTCGTCGGCTCGCTGCTGGTCGGGCTGATGGCCAACTACACTGGCTTTCTCGCGCCGAAGGTGGCGATGTTCTCGAACATCGGCCTGATGGTGGCGATCCTGCTCTGGCGCCCACAGGGCCTCTATACGGTGACGAACCGCTGATGTTCGTGCTGCGCCACCTGCTCTCGAACGACCTGCCGCGCAACCGCGGGCTGGCGATCCTGCTCGTGGCGATCTTCCTCGCGCTGGCACTGACGCCCTTCGTCTTTCCCGGCGTGCGTGCGCTCAACGTCGCCGCCAAGATCGTCGTCTTCATCGTGCTCGTCGCCAGCTTCGACGTGCTGCTCGGCTACACCGGCATCGTCAGCTTCGCGCACACCATGTTCTTCGGCATCGGCGCCTACGGCGTGGCCATCGCGATGACGCGGATCGGCTCGACCTGGCCGGCCGTCGCCGCCGGCGTGGCGGCATCGCTCGTCGTCTCGCTGCTGCTCTCGCTCGTGATCGGCCTGTTCAGCCTGCGCGTGCGCGCGATCTTTTTCGCCATGATCACGCTCGCCGTGGCCTCGGCATTCGCCACGCTGGCCTCGCAGCTGGCCGATTTCACCGGTGGTGAAGACGGTCTGACGTTCAGGCTGCCCGAGGCACTGCAGCCCGGCACCGAGTACGCCGCCGCGCCGTTCCTCGGCGCCACGATCGACGGCCGCTTCGTCACCTACTACCTCGTCTTCGTCGTCGCGCTGGTGCTCTTGCTGGCGCTGCTGCGCATCGTCAACTCGCCGTTCGGCCGCGTCCTCCAAGCCATCCGCGAGAACGACTTTCGCGCCGAGGCGATCGGCTACCGCATCGTCGTCTACCGTACCCTGGCCAGCGTCGTCTCGGCCTTGTTCGCGACGCTGGCCGGCGTGCTGCTCGCCCTCTGGCTGCGCTACAACGGGCCCGACACGACGCTCTCGTTCGAGGTCATGCTCGACGTGCTGCTGATCGTCGTGATCGGCGGCATGGGCACGATCTACGGCGCGGTGATCGGCAGCGTGTTGCTGGTGCTGGCGCAGAACTACCTGCAGGACGTGATGAAGCTTGCCGCCTCGGCGGTGCAGGGCGTGCCGGTGCTCGCGCAGATCGTCTCGCCCGATCGCTGGCTGCTCTGGCTGGGCATCCTCTTCATCCTCTCCGTGTACTACTTTCCGAGTGGCGTGGTCGGGCGGCTGCGGGCGATGCGGCGGCGCTAGCGTTGCTGCCGAGCGGGTGGCGAGCGGCGAGAATCCGCAGTCCATGAAGAACCCATCCGCCCGCTCGAGCCGCTGGCTCGCTCTCGGCGTCGTCTGCCTCGGCGTGCTGATGGTCGTGCTCGACATGACCATCGTCAACGTGGCGCTGCCTTCGGTGCGCGCCGACCTCGGCTTTTCCGAGACGACGCTGGTCTGGGTCGTCAACGCCTACATGCTCACCTGCGGCGGCTTCCTGCTGCTCGGCGGGCGCCTCGGCGACCTCTACGGCCAGCGCCGGCTCTTCATGATCGGCATCACCTTGTTCAGCGCCGCCTCGCTCGCCTGCGGCCTGGCGGGCGGGCAGGTGCCGCTCGTCATCGCGCGCGCGGTGCAGGGCATCGGCGGCGCGATCGTCGACGCCGTCGCGCTGGCGCTCGTCATGAACCTGTTCACCGAGCCGACCGAGCGGGCCAAGGCGATGGGCGTGTACGGCTTCGTCTGTGCCGGCGGCGGCAGCATCGGCGTCCTGCTCGGCGGTGTGCTCACGGGCACCTACAGCTGGCACTGGATTTTCCTTGTCAACCTGCCGATCGGCCTGGCGGTACTGGGTCTCAGCCTCGCGCTCTTGCCCGGTGCCGGCGCGCCGACCGAGCGGGCACGGCTCGATGTCGCCGGTGCCGTCACCGTCACGGCGGCGCTGATGCTCGCGGTGTACGCGATCGTCGGCGGCAACGAAGCGGGCTGGACCTCGCCGCGCACGCTGGGCCTGCTCGCCGCGGCGGCGGCGCTGCTCGCGGTCTTCATCGCC
>JBDTIO010000567.1:0-3955 GCA_039936375.1 Caldimonas sp.
TGGTCGAGAACGCCATCAAGCACGGCCTCGAGCCGAAGGCCGAGGGCGGCAAGCTCGATGTGACGGCCGAAATCGTGCACGGCAACCTGGCCGTCACCATTGCCGATACCGGCCTCGGCTTCGGCCGAGCCGAGACCGCCGGCACCGGCATCGGCCTGACCAATATTCGCGAGCGGCTCAAGCTGCTCTACGGCGAACGGGCGTCGATGACGGTCGCCCACAATTCGCCGAGCGGAACAATCGTCACGCTCACGGTCCCCTACCAGGCGCAAAAGCCGGAAGCGAGCACATGAAAACGAAGTTTGGCTGGGGCCGCGCCCTGGTGACCCTTTTCCTCCTTGCCTTGCTCGCCCTCGTCGCGGTGCTGGCCGTGGCCTGGGTGGCTTTGCCGCTCGATCACACGACGATCACCGTCGACGGCGAGACGGTCGCCCTGTCCGGCCTCGGCGGCTGGCATGCCGGGGCGGTGATCCTCGTCGCCGCGCTGGCTGTGCTGATCGGGCTGATCGTCGCCGCGCTCGCCGTCGTCTTCGCCTTCGCCCTGGCCGCACTCGGGGTCGTCGTCGCGCTGGTCGCGGTGCTCGCCTCGCTCGCGCTCGTCGCCTCGCCGTTTCTCTTCATCGGCTGGCTGATCTGGCTGCTGGTTCGCCCGGCGACGCGCGCCACCGCAGCAGCATGACGACCGCGATCATCGCCGACGACGAGCGTCTGCTGCGCGATCAGCTGCGTGCCCGCCTGGCCGAGGTCTGGCCGGAGCTCGAGATCCTCGGCGAGGCGAAGAACGGCACCGAGGCGGTGGCGCTGGTCGAGACGCATCGGCCCGATCTCGTCTTTCTCGACATCCGCATGCCGGGCATGAACGGTATCGAGGCGGCGCGCGCCATCGGCCAGCTTCCTGTCGACGACAGCGACGAAGAAGCGGCGCCGGGACCTCGCCCCTGGCGCGGCTGCGAGATCGTCTTCATCACCGCCTACGACCAGTACGCGATCGAGGCCTTCGAGCAGGGCGTCGTCGACTACGTGCTGAAGCCGGCCGAGCGCGACCGTCTTCAGGTGACGGTCGATCGGGTGCGAAAGCGCCTGGCCGGCCACGCCGACGACGGCCCCGACGCGAGCGGCATGCAAGGGCTCCTGCAAAAGCTCGCCGAGAAGATGAATCCGGGCGCCGTGCCGCGCCTGCGCTGGATCCAGGCCACCGTCGGCACCAGCATCCAGCTGATTCCGGTCGAAGACGTGCTGTTCTTCATCTCCGACGAGAAATACACGCGGGTGCAGACCGCGTCGGTCGAAGCGCTGATAAGAAAGCCGATCAAGGAGCTCGTCGACGAACTCGACGCCGAGCTCTTCTGGCAGATCCACCGCTCGACGCTGGTCAACACCCACGCCATCGCAGGCGTGACGCGCGACCTGCGCGGACGCCAGCTCGTCTCGGTGCGCGGCCACCCCGAAAAGCTCGAGGTCAGCCGCAGCTACGCCGGTCTGTTCAAGGGGATGTAGCGGCGCGCAGCGCCCGCTCGGCGGCGGCGGCGCGCAATGCCTTCAGCTTCTCGCGCGGATCGGCCACCACTTGGGCTTCGTTCAGCTTCATCTCGGCGATGAAGCGGCTCGGCACGCCGGCCACCGTCTCGCGGCCGCGCTTGCGCCGCTTCAGCGTGCTGACGACCAGCGTGGCCCGGGCCCGCGTGATGCCGACGTACATCAGGCGGCGCTCTTCCTCGAGCCGCGCCGCGGCGCCTGCCTCGTCGTCGCTGCGAAACGGCAGCAGGCCTTCGTTGACACCGGCCAGCACGACGTGCGGCCATTCCAGGCCCTTGGCCGCGTGCAGAGTCGATAGCGTGACGACGTTGGTGTCGTCGCCGCGCTCGGCCAGGCTGATGATCACCGAGATCGTCTGCGCCACCTGCAGTACCGTCTGCGCCTCGACTTCGTCGCCGGTCGCGGCCGAGCCGGTGCCGCCGCAGCGGCGGGCGATCCAGTCGACGAAATCGAGCACGTTGGTCCAGCGCGCCGCGGCGAGCGGCGGCGAGTCGGCGTCATCGTGCAGATGCTGCTCGTAGTCGATGTCCTTCAGCCAGTCGAGCAGCAAGGCTCTCGCCGCATCGCTGCCGCTCGCATCACGGCATCGCTGCTCGAGGTCGTTCACGTAGCGGCCGAATTCGTGCAGGTCGGCGATCGCCCGTTTCGACAGCGCCGCGCCCAACGACTCGGCGAACAGCGCCTCGAACAGGCTCGTCTTCCAGCGCCCGGCGAAGGTGCCGAGCGAGGTCAGCGTCTGGTGGCCGATGCCGCGTTTCGGGCGGGTCACGGCACGCAGGAAGGCCGGGTCGTCGTCGCTGTTGACGAGCAGGCGCAGCCAGGCGCAGAGGTCGCGGATTTCGGCGCGATCGAAAAAGCTCTGGCCGCCCGAGACCTTGTACGGCAGGCCGGCCTTGCGCAATGCCTGCTCGAACACGCGGGCCTGGTGATTGGCGCGATAGAGGACGGCGAAGTCGCGCAGCTCGGCACCGGTCGCGGCGCGGATCGACTCGATGCGGGCGACGGCGCGGTCGGCCTCGTGCGCTTCGTTGTCGCATTCGGCGACGTCGACCGGCTCGCCGCTGCCGAGATCGCTCCACAATTTCTTCTCGTAGAGCTTCGGGTTGTGGCCGATCACCGCGTTGGCGGCGGCGAGGATGCTGCCGGTCGAGCGGTAGTTCTGCTCGAGGGCGATGACGCGAAGTTGCGGGTAGTCGGCCGGCAGGCGCTTCAGGTTCTCGAGGGTGGCGCCGCGCCAGCCGTAGATGCTCTGGTCGTCGTCGCCCACGGCGGTGAAGAGGCCGGCCTCGCCGGCGAGCAACTTCATCAGCTCGTACTGGATGCCGTTGGTGTCCTGGTACTCGTCGACGAGCACGTAGCGGAGCCGCTCGCGCCAAGCCTCGCGAACTTCGGCATCGCGCGCCAGCAGCTTCGCAGGCAAGGCGATGAGATCGTCGAAGTCGACCGCCTGGTACGCCGTCAGCCGCTCTTCGTAGCGCTGCATCACGCGCAGCGCGACGAGCGCGTCGGCCGCATCCATCTCCGCGGGCAAGGCGGCGCCCGATGCCAGCTCGGCTTCGGCGCCGCTCGCATCGAGGCCGCGATTTTTCCAGGCACCGATCGTCCATTGCCAACGCCGGGCCAGCGCGATGTCGGTCGTGCCGCCGGCGTCTTTCAGCATGCCGAGCACGTCGTCACTGTCGAGGATGCTGAAGTTTTGCTTCAAGCCGAGCCGCTCGCCATCGCTGCGCAGCATGCGCACGCCGAGCGAGTGGAAGGTGCTGATCGCAAGCTTCGCCGCGGCGCGGCCGCCGACCAGGCTCTTCGCCCGCTCGCGCATCTCGGCCGCGGCCTTGTTGGTGAAGGTGATGGCGGCGATCTGGGCCGGCGCGTAGCCGGCCTCGAGCAGGCGTGCGATCTTGTACACGATCACGCGCGTCTTGCCCGATCCGGCGCCGGCCAGCACCAGACACGGCCCGCGAAGATGGTGAACCGCTTCGAGCTGGGCCGGGTTGAGGGTGTCGCGCCCTGGAGGAGCCGTCACGCTCAGGAATCGCTCAGATCGGCGCCGAGCACAGGCAGTGGGCGACGGCCTCGAACGGCTTCTTGCGATCGGCCAGACCAGCGAGCCAGCCGAGCTCGCGCTGCGCCGGAACCCGAGCCGCGGCCGGTACGCCGAGGCTGCCGAGATGCTGGTCGACGGCCGCCGAGACGAATCCGCCCACCTCGGCACTGATCATCGACACGAAGCGGGAAAACGTGCTCGGCTCGCGCTCGATGTAGATGAGGCGCGGGTCGTCGCCGAGCTTGGCCCGCCTGGCCGCCGACTTGACGGCGTCGCCGAACAGGCCGATCCGGTCGATCAGGCCGCGCTCGAGCGCCTGCGAGCCCGACCAGACGCGACCCTGGGCGACCGCATCGATCTTCTCGGGCGTCGTCT
>JBDTIO010000568.1:0-8687 GCA_039936375.1 Caldimonas sp.
CCTGCGCCCTGTTCGCGGCGATGGCCGGGTCGAGCCCGGCGACCTGCTCGGCGATCGGCTCGGCCGGCATTCCCGAGATGCGCAAGCGCGGCTACTCGCCGGGGTTCGCGGCCGGCATCATCGCCGCCGGTGGCACGCTCGGCATCCTGCTGCCGCCGTCGATCACGATGATCCTCTACGCGGTCGCCGCCGAGCAGTCGCTCGGGCGGCTCTTCTTGGCCGGCATCGGCCCCGGCCTGCTCCTGGTGACGCTCTTCTCCGGCTACGCCGTCTTGCGCTACCAGGCCGAGTGCCGCCACGCCCGCGTTGCCTTCGCCGGCCAGGGCGCCGAATCGGCGTTGCTCTCGACCGAGCGCTTCAGCATGCGCCAGAAGGTCGAGATGCTGCCGCGCGTCGTGCCGTTCGTGGTGCTGCTCACCGGCGTCATGGTGGCGCTCTACGGCGGCTTCGCCACGCCCTCGGAAACGGCAGGGCTCGGCGCCCTGCTAGCGCTGGTGCTGATCGCCGTGGTGTACGGCGTCTGGCGGCCGCGCGACGTGGCGCCCATCCTCTCGTCGACGCTGAAGGAATCGACGATGCTGATGTTCATCATCGGCATGTCGCTGCTCTTCTCCTACGTGATGAGTTACCTGCACATCAGCCAGTCGCTGGCGCAGTGGATCGTCGCGCTGCAGCTCTCGAAGTGGCTGCTGCTGGCGGCGATCCTGCTGCTCGTGGTGATGCTCGGCTTCTTCCTGCCGCCGGTCAGCATCATCCTGATGACCGCGCCGATCATCCTGCCGCCGCTCAAGGCCGCCGGGTTCGACCTGATCTGGTTCGGCGTGCTCATGACCATCGTCATGGAGGCCGGCCTGATCCACCCGCCGGTCGGCCTCAACCTCTTCGTCATCAAGAACATCGCGCCCGACATCTCGCTCGGCCAGATCATTCGCGGCGTGCTGCCGTTTGTCGTGCTGATGTTCGTGGCCGTCGTCTTGATCTGCGTGATGCCCGGCATCGCTACCGGCCTGCCCGATGCCCTGATGGGGACGATGGTGGGGCACTAGCGAGGGGCGCGTCGGCGAATGCCGGGTCGAGGGTCGTCGACGGCCGGCCGATGACGCCTTCGATCGTCAGCGCGACTGCGAGCATGCGGCGATCGTCATCCGCCGCTGCGCAGAGCTGAAACCCGGCCGGCCACGGCGCGCCGAGGTGCTGCATTGGCAGCGAGACGCCGCATTGGCCGAACAGATTCGCCGGCCGCGTGTTCTGGGTCGTCGCCCGGTTCCACGCGGCCACGTCGTCGACGGTGCGAAAGTCGCTGCAGGGCGCTGGCAGCTTGACGACGGTCGGGCTGATCCAGCCGTCGATGCCTTCGGCGCGCTCGGCCATCCTCTTCACGAGAGCGTGGTGCCGCGACGCCAGCCGCACATACTCGTCGGCGCGCAGGTCGAGGCCGCCGCGAACCCGCGCCGCGACGACCGGGTCGATCCGCGACTCGTTCGCCAGGAAGCGCTCGCGGCCGACGAAGGCGAGCCATTCGGCGCTCACCAGGCTGCCGAAAACCGCGTCGATCTCGGCCGCCTCCGGCAACGCGACCTCGCGAATCGTCGCGCCGGCCGCGCGCAACAGACTCTCTGCCCGCTCGAAGCAGGCGCGAACCTCGGGCTCGATGTTCTGAAAGAAGTGATCGCCCGGCAGCGCCAGCACCAGCCGCGACGCCTCGATCGGCGTGGCCATGGGTGCTTCTGCCAGGGCGGCGTGCACGAACACGAGATCTTCGACGCAGGACGCGAACACGCCGAGGCTGTCCATGTCGCGCGACAAAGGGAAGACGCCGTCCTGCGGCCAGTGGTTGGTGGTCGCCTTGTAGCCGGCCACGCCGCACATCGCGGCCGGCCAGCGCACGGAGCCGCCGGTGTCCGAGCCCAGCGCGAAGCCGGCGAGCTCCGCGGCGATGGCCACCGCCGAGCCGTGGCTCGAGCCGCCGGTCATTCGCGCCACTTGCGGATCGCAGGGGTTCCAGGGCGGTGGCGTATTCAGGTTGAAGCCGCCGAGCGCGAACTCGGTGGTCGCGGTCTTGCCGAGAATCACGCAGCCGGCGCGTTGCAGGCGATCGATGAAGCGGCCTTGTGGCCGCACGAGGTCCGAGATGTCGACCTCGCTGCCGGCCGTCGTCGGCATGCCATCGACGCTGAACAGATCCTTCACGGCGATCGGCACGCCCATCAACGGGCCCAAGTCGACGCCCGCGGCGAGGAGTCGATCGACCGCCGCCGCCTGCGCCAACGCGCGCTCGGCCGCGATGAACGTGAAGGCACGCAACTTCGGGTTCGCTGTGTCGATGCGAGTGAGCAAGGTTCGTGTCGTGGCTTCGGCCGAGAGCTCGCCGGCGCGCAGGCGCCGCGCGAAGGTCGCCAGCGTGATGTCGTGAAACGGAGAAGGTGTCATGGTCATGGGTTCGAGGCGGCGAAACGGTGCAGGCTCCATTCGCGGCCCGGAACGGCGGCGAACAAGGTCTGCGTGTAGGGGTGCGACGGCGCGTTGAAGACCGCTTCGGTGCGGCCGAATTCGATGATCTCGCCGTGTCGCATCACGGCGATCGAATCGCACACCTGGGCGGCGACCCGCAGGTCGTGGGTGATGAAGAGCATCGACAGGCCGAGGCGTTCGCGGATGTCGGCCAGGAGGCGCAGCACCTGGGCCTGCACCGAGACGTCGAGCGCCGACACCGGCTCGTCGGCGATCAGCACGTCGGGGTCGAGTGCGAGCGCGCGCGCCAGGCCGATGCGCTGGCGCTGGCCGCCGGAAAACTCGTGCGGGAAGCGATCGGCGCTGCGCGCGTCGAGGCCGACCAGGGACAGCAATTCGAGGGCGCGCTGCCGCGAAGCTTCCGCCGTGGCACCGTGGATCAACGGACCTTCGGCGATCAGGCTGCCGACCGACTGGCGCGGGTCGAGCGAGCCGTACGGATCCTGGAACACCATCTGGATGCGCTTGCGGTTGCGGCGCAGCGCGCCGTGCGAAAGGCGCCCGAAGTCGACGTCGCCCACGCGGATCTCGCCGGCGTCGGGCTCGACGAGGCGGGCGATGCAGCGCGCCACCGTCGACTTGCCCGAGCCGGATTCGCCGACGATGCCGACGGTCTCGCCGCGCCGGATCTCGATCGCCACGTCCTTCGCCGCGTGAACGACGTGCGAAGACGCAGCGCGAAAGATGCCCTTGCCGCGGTACGCCTTCTGCAGGCCGCTCACCTTCAGCGCGACCGGCGCGCCCTCGAAGCCGTGCCGCGCCGGCGCCGGGGCGAGGTCGGGCACGGCTGCCAGCAGCGCTTGCGTGTAGGGGTGCGCGGGCAATTCGAGGACGCTGCGCGCCGGCCCGTGCTCGACCAGCTTGCCGTGCTGCATCACCGCGATGCGGTCGGCGATCTCGGCGACGACGCCGAAGTCGTGGGTGATGAAGAGCACGGCCATGCGGCGCTTTCGCTGCATGTCGCGGATCAGCGCGAGCACCTGCGCCTGCGTCGTGACGTCGAGCGCGGTGGTGGGCTCGTCGGCGATCAGGATGTCGGGCTCGAGGATCAGCGCCATCGCGATCATCGCCCGCTGGCGCTGGCCGCCCGAGACCTGGTGCGGATAAGCGCCGTGGATGCGCGCCGGGTCGGGCAACTGCACGGCGGCCAGCATCTCGAGCACCTTGCGGCGGCGCTCGTCGCGCGACGCGGGCAGATGCACGGCGATCGCTTCTTCGATCTGCTTGCCGATGGTGAGGACCGGGTTGAGCGCCGTCATCGGCTCCTGGAAGATCATGGCGATGCGGCTGCCGCGCAGCGCGCGCATGCGCTCGGGCATCGCCTGCAGCAGGTCTTCTCCGGAATAGAGGATGCGCCCGGCGCTCGGCCGCACGTGACGCGAGGTGGTCAGGCCGAGGATGGAGCGCGCCATCACCGACTTGCCCGATCCGGATTCGCCGACGACGCAAAGGATCTCGTTGCGCCCGAGCGTCAGGCTCACCGACTCGACGGCGTGCGGGCGATCGGCCCAGGCCGGCAAGGCGACCGTCAGCGCCTCGATCGACAGGATGTTCTCTTGCTCCGTCATAGCGTGCGCAGGCGCGGATTGAGGGCGTCGTTCAGGCCTTCGCCGACCAGGTTGATGGCCATGACGGTGAGCAGGATGGCGATGCCCGGAATGGCGCAGACCCACCACGCGGTGCGGATCGCAGTCCGCCCGGCGCCGATGATGAAGCCCCAACTCATGACGTTCGGATCGGACAGGCCGAGGAACGACAGGCTCGACTCGATCAGGATCGCCGTGGCCACCATCAGCGATGCGGTGACGATGATCGACGACAGCGTGTTGGGCAGGATGTGGCGCAGGATGATGCGGGTGTGGCTCATGCCCATCGAGATGCAGGCGAGGACGAACTCGCGATCGCGCATCGCGATGAATTCGCCGCGCACCAGGCGCGCCATCGGTGGCCACGAGACGACGGCGATGGCGATGATCACATTGCCGATCGACGGCGTCAGCACCGCCAGCAGCAGGATCGCGAAGAGGAAGAACGGAATCGTCTGGAAGATCTCGGTCAGGCGCATCAACCAGCCGTCGAGGCGGCCGCCGTGGTAGCCGGCCAGGCCGCCGATCGTGACGCCCACCAGCACCGCGATGGCGGTGGCGACGGTGCCGATCATGAGCGTCGTGCGCGCCCCGTAGAGCAGCGCTGCTGCCAGGTCGCGGCCGAGCTGGTCGGTGCCGAACAGGTACTCGCCGAACGGCGCCTCGAAAGGCTTGCCGATCAGGCTGAACGGGCTGGCCGGATGAATCACCGGCGCGAGCAGGGCACAGGCGGTGACGGCCAGCAGGATCGCCAGCCCGAGCACGGCGGGACGGTGCCGGGCGAAGCGCAGCAGGAACGCGCGCATCAGCTCAGCTCGATCCGCGGATCGAGCAGCGAATACGACAGGTCGACGAGCAGGTTCACCACCACCACCAGGCAGGCCGAGATGAAGAAGATGCCGAGCAGCAGGTTGATGTCGCGCGCGAAGAGCGACTCGTAGGCGAGCAGGCCCAGCCCCGGCCAGCCGAAGACGGTCTCGACGACCACGGCGCCACCGAGCAGGCCGCCGAACTGCACGCCGGCCATCGTCAGCACCGGCAGCGCGGCGTTGCGCAGCACGTGGCGGCGCGCGATTTGCCGCTCCGTGAGCCCTTTCGCGCGGGCCGTGATGACGTAGTCCATCGCCGATTGGTCGAGCACCGAGGCGCGCATCAGCCGGGTGTAAAGGGCGATGTAGAAGAGCGACAGCGTGAGCGCCGGCAGCACCAGGTGATGGGCGACGTCGACCGCCCGCGCCCAGCCCTCGTTGAAGGCGCCGATCTGCTCGAAGCCGCTGGTCGGAAACCAGCCGAGCTTGATCGAGAACAGCACGATCAGCATGAGGCCGGCCCAGAACACGGGCGTCGCATAGGCCAGGATCGCCAGCATCGACAGCATGTTGTCGGACCATCGGTTCAGGTTGCGCGCGGCGATCGCGCCGAGGGCGATGCCGGTGCCGACCGAAATCGCGAACACCGTCAGCATCAATAGCAGGGTCGGCCCGAGGCGGCTGAGGATCAGGTCGGTGACCGACATGCCGTGCCGGAACGAGTAGCCGAGGTCGAGCGTTGCCACGCGCTTCAGGTAAAGCCCGAGCTGCACGTAAACCGGCTGGTCCAGCCCGAACTTCTGGCGCAGCTGGACCATGTAGTCGGGTGTCGCCGCGCCGGCCTCGCCGGCGAGCACGTCGGCCGCATCGCCCGGGGCCAGATGCAGCAGCCCGAAGTTCAGCACGACGATGATGAGGATCGTCGGGATCCCCAGCGCCAGTCGCCGCGCGACGTAGCGCAGTCCTCGGGTCAGACCGCCCATCGCGCGGCTCGCGCGTTCGCCGCTGCTGCCTACTTGGCCATCCAGGCCTGATCGAACGCCGAATAGAGGCCGAGCGGGCTGATCAGCCAGCCCTGCAGCTTCTTGTTGTAGATCGTCAGGAAGTCGAGTTCCATCAGGTAGACGATCGGTGTCGCCTCGACGATGTCCTTCTGGAACTGGTGATAGAGGTCGTTGCGCTTTTTCGGATCGACCTCGATCGTGGCCTTGTCCATCAGGTCGTCGGTCTCCTTGGAGCTCCAGCCGGTCTCGTTCACGAACACCGTGCCCGGCTTGATCATCTTCGAGTGATATAGCCGGTGCACGCCGATGACCGGATCGGCAAGCGTCTGGATCCAGTTGCTGGTCATCGTGTAGTCGTAGTTCGTGTAGACGCGGCGCAGCCACGTTGGCACGTCTTCGTAGCGCAGGTTCACCTTGATCCCGACCTTGCCCAGCTGTTGCTGCACCGACTCGCCGAACCGTCGCCATTCCTCGCCGTAGGGCGTGATGTCGTGGATGATCTCGAAGCGCGTGCCGTCGGCCTTCTTCGGGTAGCCGGCCTCGTCGAGCAGCTTGTTCGCCAGCTCGATGCCGTTGGGCACGGCGTAGCTGTGCACATCAGCCGTGTACAGGCCGTTGGCCTTGAAGTTCGAGCTGATCGGGCCGGTGGCGATCTTGCCGAAACCGAACCAGACGTTGTCGATGATGAACTTGCGGTCGATCGCGTAGGCGATCGCCTGGCGCACCTTGACGTTGTCGAACGGCTTGGTGCGCGTGTTGAGATCGAGCTCGACGATCGGCGACTGCATCTCGTAGCCCTTGGAGGTGACCGCGATCTGCGGCAGCGCCTGCAGGCGCTTGACGTCGAGCGGCAGGATCGAGTTGAAGCCCCCGATCTGCACCTCGCCCGTCTCGATCGCCGCGGCGCGGGTGCCGCCGTCGCCGATGAAGCGCGCGACGATGCGGTCGAGATAGGGCCGGCCCGGCTTCCAGTAGTCGGGGTTGCGGTCGAACCGCATGTACTGGCCCTTTTGCCACTCGACGAACTTGAAGGGCCCGGTGCCGATCGGCTTGTTGGCGTTGGGATGGTTGGTGATGTCGCCCACGCCGAAGATGTGCTTGGGCAGCATCGGCGATTCGTAGCCCGACAGCGCCATCAACATGTAGGGCGCCGGCTCGGAGAGCTTGAAGACAGCCGTCAGCGGATCGGGTGTCTCGACCGCTTCGACCGCGCGAAAGGTGCTGATGCCGCGCGGGTGCACGCGCTTCAGCACATCCATGATCGTGAACTGCACGTCGGCGCTGGTGAACGGCTTGCCGTCGTGGAACTTGACGTTCGGTTGCAGCTTGAAGGTGATGGTCTTGCCGTCGGGGCTGACCGTCCATGACTTGGCGAGGCCGGGCACCGGCTTCAGGTCGAAGTCGTATTCGAGCAGGCCTTCGTAGACCTTGGTCGTGACCTGACCGATCGGGCCGGCGGTGCTCTGGTAGGAGGCCAGCGTGGGCGGCTCCGGCTGCACCACCATGACCAGCGTGCCCCCGCTCTGCGGCGTGCCCTGCGCTTGCACAGCGAGGGAAGACAACATCAACACAGCCGCTGCCGCGAAGACGAGGCGCTTGGCAAGAAAACCGAAGTGACGCATGAATGCTCCTCCCGAAGATGGAACTGACCGCTGGGCGCACCGAGCCGCGAGCCGAAGACTTCTCTATCGAAAGGTCGCGACGCGGGTCTCGGTGCCGGCATCGCGAGCCGCCTCGAACTTCGCAGCGTGCCGATACTATTCGGGCGAAACGGGGTGTCAATGGAGTCATTCACATGACTCGGATGTCGAGGCAACGCGTCGCCAGATTTCTGCCGGGTACGTCAGGATCGCCGACTCGGCGACGGCGAGACCTCGGGTCGAGGGACGATTCCCGATGCCCGGATTGCGTATTTGCTCACGCCGGGAGGCGCGACGGCACAAGCTCGGCGAGGCTTTGTCATTGCAAACCCTAAGATGCGCCGCGAACCCGTTCCGAACCCATCGATGATTGCCGCCCCAGCCGCCGTTGCGCGCCGCGAGAACCCACCCTGGCGCATCGCGCTGTTCGCGCTTTGCCTGATCCTGTTGCTGTGGGTTGCGCTCTGGGGTGCCAGCCTCATGAGTGACAGCGGCCGTATTCCGTCGGAGCTCGCCGCGGCGGCACAGCAGCCGGGCGACATGGTCTGCTCTGACGGAGCCATCGTCCGCGGTGATGGGTCGTTTCTGGCGAGCATCTTCAGCGCCGGCGGGACTTTTCGCTGCATCGCCTGGCGCATGCGCTACCGGCAGGTCGATCCCGAGACCGGCGCCACCGACTGGCCTTCGTCGCCACGCCGCTGACGGGCTCCGCGACGCGTCAGGGCGGCGTCTCTTCAGTGCTGTTTCGCGGCACGCACCGAGCCCGGAGTGAGTCGTGCGCGGCGACCGTCGCGGCGCGACTGCTTCTGCAGGTACATCGCCGCGTCGCTGCGCCGGATCAGCTCGCTCGGCGCCTCGTCGACCGCGAACTCGACGATGCCGGCGCTGAGGTCGAGCGCGCCCATCGACCGCAATGAATCATGGCCGGCGCAGAAGTCGCGAATGCGGTCGACCACCCGTGCGGCCTGCTCTTTCGAGCTGGCGGGAAGGAGCAGGGCGAGCTCGTCGCCGCCGAGACGAAAGCCGCCGTCGACATGGCTGCGAATGGTGGCGCCAATCGCGTGCGCGACCTGACGCAGCACCTGGTCGCCGGCGGCGTGGCCGAACCGGTCGTTGACGCGCTTGAAGTGATCGATA
>JBDTIO010000569.1:0-4047 GCA_039936375.1 Caldimonas sp.
GCAAGGGCTGATAGCTCGCCTTCAGCGCCGCCATGCGGGCCCGCACCGCGAATACGCGCGCCAGCGGATTGGCGATGCCGATCGGCAGCACCAGCGGCGCCAGGCCGAAGCGGTTGCCGAGCTTCCAGGCTTCTTCGATCGGCCGCAGATTCACCGGCACCATGGCGCGAATCTCCTTGCCGGCCGGATCGTCCCCCTGGTCGCGCAGCCAATCGCCAATGGCACCCGACACGCAGGCCAGCAGCACGTCGTTGATCGAGCAGCCGAGCGCCTTGCCGATCGCCTTCACGTCGTCGAGCGCGATCGGCTCGCCCCAGGCAACGCGCTTGCGGCCGCTCGGCTTACCCTTGAGCAAGGTCGGCGAGTCGTCGGACATCAACGCCATCGAGGCGACGTCGGCGAGCACCCTGCCGACCGTGCGGGCGCCGTCGATCGAGCTGGCCAGCCCCTGCTGCGGGTCGGCCAGCGCATCGAGCGCGCGGGCGATGCTGGCCTCGACCAGGGCCGCCGCCTGGCTCGACAGGCCACCGAGCGGCTTGAGCACCGCGTCGGCGAGCCAGTCGCCGCTCTCGGCCCCGATGTCTTTCGGCGTCGCGCGTTTGCGGCTCGGCGGATCGCCGCCGCCGTCGGTGATCGTCATCATCACCGAGATGAGAGCGATGCCGTCGCCGATGCAGTGATGCACTCGCGCGATCAGGGCGCTGCCGCCCTCGTAGTTTTCGATCAGGTGAAACTGCCAGAGTGGCCGGGCCGCGTCGAGCGGCGTCGTCGCCAGCTCGCCGACGCGCGCCTGCAAGGCCTCGCGCTCGCTCTGCTCCTTGCCGCGCACGAGCTTTTCTCGAACGACATGGCGATGGATGTCGAACTCGCCGTCATCGACCCAGGTCGCGCCAGCCGCGTCGCGAGAAACACGCTGGCGAAAGCGCTCGTACTTCAGCAGCTTGTCCTCGACATGGCGGCAGAGCGTCGCGTACGCCACCTTCGGCCGCAGCAACCAGACGCCGACGATCATCATCAGGTTGACGTCGTTGTCCATGCGCAGCCACGCGTTGTCGACGCGCGACATGCGCTCACGGACGGCAATCGGCATGGTCTGTGGCTGCTGGACGAAGGGCAGTGAAGATGCTGGCTAACATCGACGCCGTCAATCGCGACTTCACCCGATCACGAAGACCCTACAACTCCGAAAGACGACGATGGCAGACCTCAAGGCGCAGTTCGAGCAGGCGGTGGCAGACTCGAAGAGCCTCCCCGAAAAGCCCGACAACATGACGCTGCTGAAGCTGTACGCGCTCTACAAGCAGGCCTCGGGCGGCGACGCCGACGGCAAGCGGCCGGGCTTCGGCGACATGGTCGGCCGCGCCAAGTGGGACGCCTGGAACGGTCTGGCCGGCAAGTCGAACGACGAAGCGATGCAGGAGTACGTCGATCTCGTCGAGTCGCTGAAGTAGCGAGCCCGGCTACTTCCGCTTGTTCGCGGCCATCTTCGCCGCGACTTTCGATTTCGCCACGGGCCTGCGGCTCGCCCCGGCGAGCAAGGCGTCGAGGTTCTCTTCGATTTCCGCCTCGATGCGGCCGCGAAACGCGCCGACCAGGAGGCCGAGCTTCGCGGTGAGGTCGAACGAATCGGCGGTGACGAGCAGCCGCCCGGCCACGCCGGCGCGCGTGAACTCGACGACGTCGCTGTCGTCGCCCTCGATCACCGTGCACTCCATGCCGAACTTCTGCTCGGCCGCCTCGGCCCATTGCCAGGCCGTCTTGCGTGCCTTGGCGAGGCCGAGCTGATGATCGCGGTGGATGTGGATGTCGGCCATGTCGGTATCTTGGGTTCGGTGAAGCAGGATGAGCGCAAGCAGAGTGCGCTCAGGCCGCAAGGGCGGCCCGGCGTTGCGCGGGCGGCAAGGCCGCAATCCGCTTGACTTCGGCGTAGAAGCGCGCGAAGTCGCCGCCTTCGCGCTCGAACAGCCGCTCGAACGCCGGCACCAGCGCGGTGTAGCTCGCGAGCACGCCGAAAGCGGCATTGTTGGCCCGCGCGAACCAGCCGTCGTAGCCGGCGTAGCCGTTCCAGCGCGTCGCCTTCATCGTCGCGTAGTCGGCGCGCAGGCGCACCAGCAAGGCCCCCTTGCCGACGCGTTTGGTGGCGTCGCTGCCGGGGCCGGCGTAGAGCGCGGCGAACTCGTCGCGATAGCGATCGGTCAGCTCGCGAAAGTCGCTGCGGCGCGCTTCGCTCTGCGCGTACTCGGCGCGCGCCTCGGGGCTGGCCCGCTGGCGCAACCAGCGCTCGGCGCCGATCTTCTCGACCGCGCTCGCGAATGACTCGTTGAAGAGCGTGTCGCCCGGCGCGAACACCACCTGATGGGCCAGCTCGTGGAAGACCAGGCGCGCGAGCTCGGCTTGCGGGTAGTCGATGAAGGTGTTGAGCAGCGGGTCGGCGAGCCAGCCGTTCTGCGGCAGATGGCCAAGCGTCGAATACGCCGGCACCGGGTAGACCGCGACGTCGAGCCCTTCAACGCGCAACTGCGCGGCCAGCGCATCGGCGTCGGCGCGGTCGTAGTAGCCGCGATAGCCGACGCAGCCGACGACCGCGAAGCACCACGTCTTCAACTCCAGCGACAGCTCGGGCGCGGCGACGAGGTTCCACACCGCGGCGCTGCGCTTCAGGTCGGCATAGCGGCGATAGCTCTGGTTGTCGGGCTCGCCGAGATCGGAGACGGCGAAATCGCGGATCCGCTGCGACAGCTCGAGCCGCGCTTTCAGTTGCGGGCTCGTCGCCGGGTCGGCCAGCCATTGCGGCACCGGCCGGGCGGCTTCGACAAGGTTGAGATGGCCGACCGCCGATTGCGCGTAGTAGCCGACCGTGCTGCAGCCCGAGGTGAGGCAGATCGTCGCAGCCGCGATCGCCGCCGCCGCGAGGAGACCGCCCACACCGAGACTCGCCATGAACCAGACGCGCTTCACGCCGGCGGGGCCATCGCCGGCACCCGCTCGACTTCGACGAGGCAGTCGTAGAAGCTGGAAGCGCGGCCGATGTCGGTGAGGCGCTGGTGCGTCAGCTCGTTGACGTTGCGGCGATCGGCGGAAAGCTTCTTCCACCAGATGCCCAGGCCGTTGACGACACCGGCCCGCGCCCGATCGCCAACGACGGCCTTGCATTCGATCGAGCCGCGGTCGTTGAAGATGCGCACGCGCTGCCCGGACGCGATGCCGCGCGGCCTCGCGTCGACTGCCGCGATCTCGAGCACCGGCTCGCCATCGCCGCCACGCAGGCTCTTGATGTTGGCGAAGCTCGAATTGAGAAAGTGGCGCTCGGGCGGCGAGATCATGGCCAGCGGAAAGCGCGCCGCGAGCGCGGGCGAACTCGCCGCCGATTCGTAGTTAGGCACGAAGTCGGGCACACCGTAGCCGGGCGCATCGATGCGGCACCTGCCGCTCGGCGTCGCAAAGCCACCGTCGGCGAGCGGCGCCTCGGCCACGTCGAGCTTGACCCAGCCGTGCTCGCGCAGCGCCACCGCATCGACGCCGCCCTGGCTCGGCGGCTTAAACGCCATGTGGAGCAGCGCTTCGTCGCTGTCGGCGAAGCATGGGTCGGCGAAGCCCATTCGCGCGGCCAGATCGCGAAAGATCCGCGTGTTCGGCCGGGCCTCGCCGAGCGGCGCAATTGCCGCCTCGTTGACCAGCGCGTAGGTGTGGCCGTAAGCGGTGTGCACGTCGAGGTGCTCGAGCTGCGTCGTCGCCGGCAGGACGTAGTCGGCGAGGTCGGCGGTGTCGGTCATGAAGTGCTCGAGCACGACGGTGAAAAGATCGTCTCGCGCGAAGCCCTTCGCCACGCGCGACGAGTCGGGCGCGACGGCGACGGGGTTGCTGTTGTAGACCACCAGCGCTTCGATCTTCGGGCCGAAGGGCGAGCCGTCGGCCAGCAACTCGCCGGACTCGCGCAGCAGGTCGTCGCCGATCGTCACCATGTTGACGGTGCGCGGCCGGCGCGTGCCGAGCAGGTCCGGGCGCTGCAGCACCGCGTCGTTGCGGGCGTGGCGAAACCAGCCGGAG
>JBDTIO010000570.1:0-4698 GCA_039936375.1 Caldimonas sp.
CGCGTACTCGAGCCAGGAGCGCATCCGCCAGAACGCGTCCATGCCGTCGAGCATGGCGCGGGTGAAAAAGGGCGCAACCGCCTCGACCTGCGCGCCGGCCGCCGCGAAACGATCGGCCGCGGCGCGCACCGCGGCCGCGATCTCCGGGTCGACGGGCAGGCCGGCGCCGGCATCGATCAACAGGCCGATCTTCAGCCGGCGCACGTCGCAGTCGAGTTCGGACCAGGCCATGGCCTGCGCCGGCAGGCTCATCGTGTCGCGGTCGTCCGGCTGCGCGAGCACGCTCATCAGCAGGGCAGCGTCGGCGACGTTACGCGTCATCGGCCCGGCGACGCGTCCCGCGTAAGGCGGGTCGATCGGCACCCGGCCGAGGCTCGGCTTCAGCGTGAAGATGCCGCACCAGGCGGCCGGCAGGCGCACCGAGCCGCCGATGTCGGTGCCGACGTGCAGCGGGCCATAGCCGGCGGCGACGCCGGCGCCGGCGCCGGCACTGCTGCCGCCCGGGCCCTTGCTCAGATCCCACGGATTGCGCGTCAGGGCATGGAAGCTCGACAGGCCCGACGACAACATTCCGTAGTCGGGCATCGTCGTCTTGCCGAGGATCACGGCGCCGGCTTCGCGCATGCGCGCGGCCGGCGGCGCGTCGTGCGCCGCCGGCGCGAGAAGCGTCGCCGCCGTGCCGAGCGGTGTCGGCGTGCCGCGTGTCGCGATGTTCTCCTTGATCATCGACGGCACGCCATCGATCGCGCCGAGCGGGGCGCCCTTGGCCCAGCGCGCTTCGGAGTCGCTCGCCGTCGCGAGCGCAGCCTCGGGGTCGAGCGCGTAAGTGGCGTGCAGGTGCGGCTCCCAGAGCGCGATGCGATCGAGCACGGCGCCCGTCACCTCGACCGGCGAGAGCGAGCGGTCCCGGTAGCGGGCGACGAGCTCGGTAGCGGTAAGGTCGTGCAGGGCGGTCATCGCGGCAGTCGCGCCGTTGCGCTCTTGCGCTTCGGCTCCGCGGCAGCATACGTCGGGCTCGGTTCGTGGAGCGCCGATCCGAGCGCCGGGGAGCCGGGTGCGAAGGGATTGACAATGGTGACGCTCAGAGCGGCGTCGCCGATGGCGGCGAAACGCTGGCCGTCCTGCATGTCTTCGCTGAAGAGTGTTGCGCAGCTGGCGTCGAGCGCAGACTGGACGATGAGCGCGTCCCAGACCGAGATGCGGTACCGCTGCTGCAGCGCGATGGCTCGCAGCACGGAGTGGGCGTCGGCGTGAACGACGGTGTGTTCGGCGAGAAGTTCGAGGAAGGCGAGGGCGTCGAACGGGCCCAGGAAGCGGCGCCGCAGAACGGTGTTGTAGAACTCCTGCATCACCTGTGCACTGACAGTGAAGCGGCGGGTTCGCATGGCTTCGGCAATGAGGCTGAGGGCGCGTCCGCGGCGATCGTTCTCGTGTGGATCGTATGCGTACACGAGAACGTTGCTGTCGAAGAAGATCGGTGCGTCACTCTCGGTGACGCGCCTCGGGCTGCGATTCATGCCGCGCCCGCGGCCTATTTTCGAAACCCGCCAGGCGAGCGTTCCGACAGTATCAGTTCGTATTCTTCATCGCGGCTGAGCCGGCGCCCGGTGCCAGGACCGAGCTTCACGCTGAGTGCGTGATTGAGGAACGCTTCGGCTTTGGCCTGAGCACGAGCGACGGCATCGGCGTCGCTCTGCCGCGCGTACGCGGCAATGGCCTGGCGGCAGATCTCGTTGACGCTGGTGCCCTCCTGAACGGCCTTGACGCGGGCAGTGCGCAGCAGCGCGTCGTCGATGGTGATGGTGAGGTTGCTCATGATCCAATTTCGAACACGGGATCAGTGTAACACGGGTTCCGTGTCAAACCAGTCGGACGCGGCCGCTGGACCGCGCGCTCATTGCCAGGTGAGAGCGCCGGGATCGTTGGCGAAGATCGGCGAGCTGCTCCACATGCCCTTCAGATGCTTGTTGCCGACGGCAAACTGCGGCAGCTGGAACAGGTAGACATTGACGCAGTCGATGGCCAGCTGGCGCTGGATGTCGCCGAGGAGCTTCAGCCGGCTCTTCGCATCGGTGCTGGTGTTGTAGGCGATCAGCAGATCGCGATAGGTCTTCGAGTCGTAGCCGTAGTAGTAGCTCGGGTCGCCGTAGCGGTCGAAGTCGAGTGGCTCGACATGGCTGATCACCGTGAGGTCGAAGTTGCCCTTGAACGTACCCGAGAGCCACTGCGCCCACTCGACGTTCTCGATCTTCGCGACGACGCCGATCTTGGCCAGCTCGGCGGCGATGATCTCGCCACCCTTTCTCGCATAGGCCGGCGGCGGCAGGGTCAGGGTCACGTTGAGCGGCGTCACGACGCCAGCTTCCTTCAGCAGCGCCTTGGCCTTTTGCGGGTCGTACGGGTTGATCGCCGTGAGGTCGACGTAGCCGGCGTCGCTTGGCACCATGTGGCTGCCGATCGGCGTGCCGAAGCCTTCCTGAGCGCCGTCGATCAGCGCTTTGCGGTCGATCGCCGCCGCCAGGGCCCGGCGCACGCGCACGTCGTCGAACGGCTTTCTCTTGTTGTTGATCGTCATGATCGTCTTGCCTTCGGTGCCGCCGATGGCGACCGAAAAGCGCGGGTCGCCCTGGAATTGCTTCAGGCTCTCGAGCGCGCCGAAGCGCGGCATGCCATCGACGTCGCCGGCCAGCAACGCCGCCACCTGCGCGGCCGCGTCGTTGATGAAGCGGAACGTCACCTTCTTCATCTGCACTTTGCCGGCGTCGCGGTACTGGTCGTTCTTCACCAGCGTGATCGACGAGCCCTTGGCCCACGAATCGAACTTGTACGGGCCGGTGCCGACCGGGTGCGTCGACTCGGTCGGGGCGCCCTTGGGATCGAGAATCACGGCGGTGTTCTCGCCCATGCGGAACAGGAAGTTGCCATCGGCGTTGGCGAGGACGACGATCACGGTCGCGGGATCCGGCGTGTCGATGCGGCTGATGTTGTCGAACACCGCCTTCTTCGCCTTGTTGGTCGAGCCCGGCGCCTTGGCCCGCTCGAAACTGAACTTCACGTCGCTCGACGTGAAGGGCTCGCCGTCGTGGAACTTCACGCCTTTCTTCAGCCGGAAGGTGTAGACCTTGCCGTCGGGATCGATGCTCCAGCTTTCGGCCAGCAGCGGCGTGATCCGGCCGTCGACATTGATCTTGGTCAGGCCCTCGAGCACGCTCAGGTGCACGACCTCGCCGATCGCCGCCGCCGGCGCCATGGTCGGATCGAGTCCCGGTGCCGGCTCGAGAACCATGCCGAGAACGACGCTGTTCTTCTTCGCCTGCGCGAGGGCGGTGGACGGCGACGCGAGGGCGACGAGCGCCGCAGCGAGCATCGCAGCAAGGGTGGCAAAACCGCGCGTGGGCGCGATCAGGCGAAGCTGGAGGGCAGGGAGCATGTGTGCGGCTTTGAAGGAGGCATCAAAGCCGCACTCTACGGGATGAGGCGCCACCAACGCCAGGCATCGTGCGCGTCAGACTCCTGCAAGCATGGTTGCCGGCGGACGGGGCGTCGCCCCGAGTCCGAGATCGCGCAGGCTGGCGGCGAGAGCGTCTTCGAGCGGCGTCGATCGCAATGACGGGCAGCGAGCGGCGAGCTTTCGGCCATCGAGCGCGTGCGGCACCCGCCAGAGGTAAGACATGCGGGCCAGCTCGCGCCACAGAGGAACGAAGAGGCCGAGTGCGCGAATCATCGGCCACGGCATCGTGCCGAGTCGCCAGCCGCGCGGCGGCGCCAGGCCCCGCGCGGCGGCGGCGCTTTCGAGCGCGGCGATGAACTGGCCGCCCGTCACCGCGTATCCGGCGAAATGGAATCGCGCGAAGGCGTCGCTGTCGTCGAGCGAGGCGACGGCGACGAAGGCACGGGCCAGGTCGGGCAGGTAGGCCCAGGCGTGCATCACGTCGAGGCGGCCGGGATACACCAGCTTGCCCTTGCCGATCGACTTGATGATCGATTGATCGAGCCAGCTGCCGGTGCCGCCGCCGAAGAAGTCACCGGCCGTGATGACGGTCGAGCGAAGGCTCCCGGACTCGGCGCGGCGAATCAGCTCGGCTTCCATCTCGGCACGCAACCGACCCTTGGCGGTGGTGGGCCGTTGCGGCGTCTGTTCGTCGATCAGGGCCGGCATCGTGGCTCCGAAGTTGTAGACGTTGCCAGGCAGCATGAAGCGGGCGCCCAGGTGCTCCGCAAGATCCATGGCCACGCGCGCCGCCGGCAGCGCCTCTTCGTCCCAGCGCGTGTAGACCGGATTGACGGCGTGTACCAAGACGCTCGGCGCTGGCCGACCCGCCAACGTCGCCGCCAGCGTATCGAGCGGCGCCCGGATCAGCTCGGCGCCGGCCGGCAGCGCGCTGTCGGCGTCGCGGCGAACCTGCGCCAGCACGTGCCAGCCGGCGGCGTCGAAGGCGCGCGCGGCGGCGAGGCCGAATCGGCCATTGGCGCCGAGGATGAGAACGGTGGATGCAGATGCGTATTTCATGAAGGGCCCGTGGGTGGTGGCAGCGGCGGCGAGCCGGCGGGTCGAAGTGTGGGCGAGCACGCGGATCGGCGCCATGGCCATGAATGCATGTGAGCCATACACTTTCGCATGGAACAGAACCCCGCGACAAGTTTCGACTGGAGCCTCGTGCGCAGCTTTCTGGCCGTCCTGGACGCCGGCAGTCTGAC
>JBDTIO010000571.1:0-3408 GCA_039936375.1 Caldimonas sp.
CTGCGACGCATGCTCCGGATACTTCTCGAAACGTGAGTCGAACCCCATCGCTTCCAATACTGCGTTGTCTGCCTGCAACATCGGCGTGCAGAAGACTCAGAAGCGCCGCTTGCGAGAATGTCAGCCAATGCATGAGCTTGCTACCGTATCTCGCTGATGTTATGGTCTTTTCCGACTTTGCGGCCCGCTGCTCGGAGGCCGCATGAAGGGCCTCGTCGAGATCGGGAAGCTCGATTGCGCGCCGGTACTGTCCATTCGGGAGACGCCTTGAAAAGAAAACTGAAGTTCTCGGGGCGCTTCGCGCTGACGAGCGTTGCCGTAGCGGCGCTTTGTCTCACGACTCCATGGGCTTCGGCCCTCGGCCTCGGCCGACTCACCGTCAAGTCGTCTCTCGGCGAAGCGATGCAGGCCGAGATCGAAGTGACGGACATGACGGCTGAAGAGCAGGCCAATCTCAAGATCCGTGTCGCACCGCCCGAGTCCTATCGCGCCGCGAACGTCGATTACAACCCGGTCCTGCCGACGACCCGCGCGACCCTGCAGAAGCGCCCCGACGGTCGCCTTTTCGTGCGGCTAGTGAGCGATCGTGGCGTGCAGGAGCCTTTCGTCGACGTGATCCTTGAGATCTCGTGGGCCACCGGCCGGCTGGTTCGCGAATACACCTTGCTGTTCGACCCGCCCGCGGCCGTGCACGCCGCAGCGCCGTCGGGCACGACCACATCGCCGGTCATCTCGGCAGCGCCACCCGCGCCGGAAGCCTTGGCACCGTCGCCGGCGATACCAACCGCGCGCCAGACCGCGCGCGAACGTCGCGAGGCCGCGCGTGCCGCTGCCGCCGAAAGTCGCGCCGCCGCTGCCGAAAGCCGACGCAGCGAGAGCGCTGCGGCGCAGACCGCGCGCGCCCCCGCCGCAGCCAGTGGCAGCGGTGCCGACGAGGTACAGGTTCGCTCCGGCGACACGCTGTCGAAGATCGCCTCGCGGACCTCGCGCGAGGGCGTGTCGCTCGACCAGATGCTCGTCGCGTTGTTCCGGGCCAATCCAAGCGCCTTCATGGGCGAAAACATGAATCGCCTGAAGGCAGGTGTCGTGTTGTCGGTGCCTGCGGCCGATGCCGCGCAAGGCGTGACGAACGCCGAAGCGCGCAAGACCATCGTCGCGCAGAGCGCCGACTTCGGCGCTTACCGGCAGCGTCTCGCCGGCTCGACGCTGGTGGCCAAGACCGAGCCGAACGTGCGCCAGTCGACCGGCAAGGTTCAGGCCTCGGTCGAGGATCGAAAGGCCACGGCCGCGCCGACCCCCGACAAACTGACCCTGAGCAAGGGCAGTGTGAAGGGCGCCGCGCCGACGATTGCCGAAGACAAGCTCTCCAAGGAACGCGAGCGCCAGGCGGCGGATGCGCGGGTTGCCGAGCTGAACAAAAACCTCAGCGACCTGAAGAAGATTCAGGGCTCCGGCGCCACCCCGGCGGTGCCGGCTGCGGCCCCCGTGACGGCGCCGGCAACGGTGCCGGCGCGTCCTGGCATTGCACCGCCGACTGTCGTAGCCGCAGCCCCGCCGCCACCGGCTCCGGTCGCGACACCGACGACGACACCGGCAGTGCCCGCCGTCGTCGCGCCTGTGCTCCCGGCATCGTCAGCGGCCCCGACCGGGGCGGCCTCCGTGCCCGCGGTCGTCACCGTGCCGCCGGCCGTCGTCGCTGCTTCGGGCGGCGCCGGCGGCACGGCGCCGGTCATCGCTCGCCCGGCGGCCAGTGCCGTGACACCGCGCCCGGGCCAGCGCCCCGGTGCCAAGCCGACGGCGGCTCCCAGCTTCGTCGACTCGATCCTCAGCGAACCCTTGTACCTCGGCGGCGGCATCCTCGTCGCGCTGCTCGCGCTGTTCGGCATCTATCGTTTCACGCAGCGCTCCAGAAAGGACAGCGGCGAGACGTCGTTCCTCGAGAGTCGTCTGCAGCCCGATTCGTTCTTCGGCGCCAGCGGCGGTCAGCGCATCGACACGCGCGATGCCGGCGGCAGCTCATCGTCGATGACGTATTCGCTGTCGCAGCTCGACGCGATCGGCGATGTCGATCCGGTCGCCGAGGCCGACGTCTATCTTGCCTACGGCCGCGACTTGCAGGCCGAGGAAATCCTCAAGGAGGCGATGCGCAGCAATCCCGAGCGGCTCGCCATCCGCACCAAGCTGCTCGAGGTCTACGCCAAGCGGCGCGACATCAAGGGCTTCGAGCTGCTCGCCACACAGCTCTTTGCGTTGACCCGCGGCGAGGGCGAGGAATGGGCGAAGACGCAGGAGCTCGGCAACCAGATCGATCCCGACAACTCGCTCTATCACGCCGGCGGCTCGCCGGAACGGCATGACGACGGCGGTGCCACTATCGCCGAGCCGCTCGGCGCGAGCACCTTGCCGCAGTCGATCGTGCCGGTGCCGTCGGGGTACGGCACATCGGTTTCCGATGCGACGGTGCGCGACAGCCAGCTCAACGTCGACCTCGATCTCGACAATCCCGATATCGGTATTCCCTCGCAGCCGGTGCCGTTCGACGCGACCGAATCAGTACCTCCGCGCGGCGCCTCGACCTACCAGTCGACGACCCTGAAGATGCCGCTGACGTCGAACGAGCCGACCGCCGGGGCGGATCATCGCGACGAACCGCTTGCCTTCGATCTGTCCGGCATCGCGCTCGATCTCGACAAGCCGAACACGGCGGCCACGGCGACTTCGGCCGGCGGAATCGACATGCCCTTCGTCGAAGACCCTGTCGATCACGATCCTGTCTCGCGCAAGATGGAGCTCGCCGAGGAGTTCCAGCGAATCGGCGACAAGGACGGTGCCCGCGACCTGCTTCGCGAAGTGCTGACGACGGCCAGCGGTTCGACCAAGACCAAGGCCCAGGCGATGCTCGACGATCTGAGCTGAGATGTCCGCAACCCCCACGCTGACTGCGTTCGCTGCCCCCGGGGGGAGTGTTCAGTCGGCTTGGGAGCGGCCCGACGCCGACTGAGTTGCCGCGCTCGCCGCGATGAGAGTCGCGCTCGGCGTCGCCTATCGCGGCTCGGCCTATCACGGTTGGCAGAGCCAGCCCGGCGGCCAGACGGTCCAGGATCGCGTCGACGCCGCGCTCTCGGCGTTCGCCGACAAGCCCGTGCGATGCGTCTGCGCCGGGCGCACCGACGCCGGTGTTCACGCGCTGAATCAGGTCATCCACTTTGACGCCCCGTTGACGCGCAGCGACGATGCTTGGGTGCGCGGCACCAACCGGTTCCTGCCCGACGACATCGCGATCCAGTGGTGCCGCTTCATGCCCGATGCGTTTCACTCGCGTGCCAACGCGATCGGTCGTCGCTATGTCTATGTGCTGCTCGAGTCCCGGATCAGGCCGGCGCTTGAGAGAGGCCAGGTCGGCTGGAG
>JBDTIO010000572.1:0-3665 GCA_039936375.1 Caldimonas sp.
ACTGGATATTGGAGAGTCTCCAATATCTTTCCAATATCCGGGCGCAGACGTTAGGGACTGCTCACCTGCCATCCCACGTGTTTGTGGCTCCTCGACCTGGGCTCGAACCAGGGACCTACGGATTAACAGTCCGGCGCTCTACCAACTGAGCTATCGAGGAACGGAACCGCGAATTATATCGGGCGGCGCTCGGCCTAGAGGTCGGCTTGCAGCGAGACGCGGAACGTTCTCGGATCGAGCGGGAACAAGTACGCGTGGCTGTACTGGTAGGGCGATTCGCGCCAGGCGCGACGGTCGAACAGGTTGTCGATGCCGGCACGGAGCGTCCAGGCGACGCCGTCGATGCGCCGCTCGAGCCGCGCGCCGAAATCGAAGCGCGTCACCGACGGGATGGCGATGCTGTTGTCGGGCAGCACCTCGCGCGAGCTTTCGTAGCTGGCGCCGCCCTGAATCGACAGGCCGCTGACGGCCGCCAGCGCATAGCGTGCGCCCAGGCGAGCGCTGAGCTCGGGCACGTTGGTCGGACGCTTGCCGTCGAGCGACGGATCGCCGGTGCCGTCGATGCGCGCGTGCAGCCATTGCACGCTGCTGCGCAGCTCCCAGGCGTCTTGTCGCCACGTGGCGCTTGCGTCGATGCCGCGATGCTGCTGGCTGCCGATGAGGGCGCGCGTGCAGCTCGCGTCAACGTCGGTGCAGGCGGGCAGGTCGCCGAACAGCGGCTGTCGGATGGCGAACGCGGCGATCGTCCATTCGAGCCGCTGGTCGCTGCCCTTGAGCCCGATCTCGGTCTGCTGGCTTTTCGCTGCGGGCAACGCCTGGCCGTGGTTCGTGTACATCGGCAGATCCGGTGCCACGTCGGACTCGACTCCGCGCCCCCAGCTCGCATAGACGAGCAGGTCGGTCGTCACCCTCTGCGTCGCCGCGGCGAACGGTGTCGTGAACGACTGCTGATAGCGTGTCGACGACGAGCCATCGGTGGCGTGGGCCGTGCGGTCGAGACGGCTGTGGCGGGCGCCGAGCCAGACGGTGGTGCCTTCGTCGAAGGCCAGGGCGTCGCGCAGGTAGAGCTCGCTCGAACGCTCGTCGCGGTTCGTGTTGGGGTCGTCGGCTGCCGGCGCCGGTGGCGTCACCGCGGTGCCGTCGATGTGGCCGGTGCCGGCAAAGTTGTAGGTCTCGGCGTTGAAGCGGTTGTGCACGACGTTGCGTAGCACACCGGTCGTCAGCGTGTGGCCGACCGCGCCGGTGCGAAAGCGCCCGTGCAGCGAGAGGTCGAGCGCGTCGCTTCGGCGCCGCTCGTCCTCGCTGCGGAAGTCGTAGAGATCGAAGGTGCCGTCGGGACAGTAGCGGTCGGGATAGTAAGTGCCATCGGCAGCGGTGCAGCCGAACGGAAATGCGATGCGATCATCGCTGCGCAGCCTTTGCGTCATGCCGTGGGCGACGATGCGCCAGTCGTCGCCGAGCTTTTGCGTCAACCGCAGAGACGCCGTCGTCGCATCGAACACCACCGGCAGCGACCACGGCTGATCGTTGAGATTGATGCGCGGGTCGGGCACCACGGGCACGCGATCGCCGAGCAGGCTGAAGGCCGGCACGCTCGGTTGCGAACGGTGGCTCTGCTCGATTTCGGCCTCGACCAGCGTGCCGGTGCCGAGCCGCCAGTCGCCGGCGAGCGCGAACAGGCGGCGGCTGCCGCGATCGTCGCGCACCTCCGGATCGAGGTGCTCGCCGGCCACGTTCAGACGCAGCCCGAACGCGTTGTCTTTGCCGAAGCGGCGGCTCAGGTCGACGCTCCCGAGCACGCTGCCGCGCTCCTGCCCGCGCACGAAGGCCGAGCTGAGCGGTTCTTCGAGCGGGCGCTTGACGATGATGTCGAGCAGGCCGCCGGGTGCGCTGGTTCCCGCTTCGATGCCGCTCAGGCCTTGCAGCACGTCGAAGCGCGACTTGTTGTCGAGCGGAATAGAGGTCTCGGCGTTGACCGGCAAGCCGTCGCGGCGAAAGTTGAAGCGGTTGTCGATGACGAAGCCGCGCACGGTGAAGTAGTCGATGTAGCCGCCGGCGTTGTACGCATCGGTGACCGACGCGTCGAAGCGCACGAGGTCGGCCAGTCGGTCGGCGCCGGCGTCACGCAGCTGCGCTGCATCGATGACAGTCGCCTGTACCGGCGTCTGCGCCAGCGGCGTGTCGCCCCAGCCGGCCACGCTCGCCTGCGGCGGAGATCGGCCGGTGATGCTTACCGGCGCGAGCAACGCAGCGCTCGCCGCTGAAGCAGGCGGCAGCGCCGCCATCGCTGTCGTCTCGCAGTGAGCAGGCAGGGCGAGCCACAGCGCGGGCAGGCAGGCGGTCAGCGCCGTGCGGTGTAGAGCATTGGATCGATGAGCCATCGTTGTTCGATGGCAGGTCTCTGGGCCGAGCTGGCGACCGACCTGGCCGCTGCGGCTTGCTTCCCTGCGCGAGGATTACCTCAGTCAGGTTCAAAGGGACTTTCTCAGTCGAATGCCCGATTGCTCGAACGCTCAACACCCCCAGCGAATGCGTGCCGGTCTTCAAACCGGCAGCGCGGAGACGATTATCGCAAAGTGTTCAGCCCTCCGGGCGGACGCCGAGAAGCGTGTGCAGCTTCGGGCTGGTCGTCGTGTAGAGGAGCGGCTGCGCGCGCTCCGGATGGATCCGCTCGGCAATCGCGTACGCGGCGAGCGTCGCTTCGTGGAAGCCCGAGACGATCAGCTTGCGTTTGCCGGCATAGGTGTTGATGTCGCCCACCGCATGAATGCCGGGCACCGATGTCTCGAAACGCTCGGTGTCGACGACGATCTGCTTGCGCTCGAGCGCCATGCCCCAGTCGGAAATCGGCCCGAGCTTGGGGCTCCAGCCGAGAAGCACCTGCAACACGTCGAGAGGCAAGGTGCGCGTGCTGCCGTCGTTGCAGGAAACGACGAGCCCGCTGAGGCGGCCGTCGACTTCCGCGAGTGCGCTGGCCTGCCCGGCGACGAAGCCGACGCGCCCGGCGGCGCGTGCTTCGGCCAGGCGCGCGAGCGAGTCGGTGTCGGCTTCGAAGTCGTCGCGACGATGCACGAGCGTGACGCTCGCGGCGCCCGATGGCGCAGCGAAGAGCGCGGCCGCCACCGCGGCCTCGCCGGCACCGGCGATGACGATCCGTTGCCCTGCGCGCGCCGCTTCGAGGCGGCCATAGAGCACTTGCGTGTCGCGCCAGCGATCGAGGCCTTCGACCTTCAGCCGTCGCGGCTGGAACGAGCCGACACCGCCGGCGACGACGATCGTCTTGGCGACGAAACGAGTGCCGGCGTCGGTGCCGACGTCGAAACCTCCGTCGTCGCGAAGCGCGACGCGGCTCACCTGTTGCGCGAGATGAAAGCCGGTGGCGAAAGGCGCGATCTGCTGTTGCAGGCGCTCCACCAGCTCGCGCCCGGTACAGCGGGCCAAGGCAGGAATGTCGTAGATCGGCTTGTCGGCGTAGAGCTCGAGGCACTGGCCGCCGGCATGCGGCAGCGAATCGACGACCTGGGCCGTCACTTCGAGCAGGCCGAGTTCGAATACCTGGAACAGGCCGACCGGCCCGGCGCCGACGATCAGCGTGTCGGTCGCGATCGGGGTCACGTCGTTTCGATCACGCGGCCGGGCCGTCCGCCGGGGCGCCCCAAGGACGG
>JBDTIO010000573.1:0-6891 GCA_039936375.1 Caldimonas sp.
CGGCCCGGTGCTCGAGAGCCACGGCCTCGAGGTGATCGATCGCGGCAATCTGTCGGGGCCGCCGAATCCGTGGCAGCCGCCGGCCGAGGGCTATCGCCATCTCGATGCCGTCGCCGAGTGGAATCGCGCCGTCCACGACGCCGTGCACGCCGAGCTGGTCGAAGGCCGCTTTCCGGTGCTGCTCGGCGGCGACCACTGTCTCGGCATCGGCTCGATCAGCGCCGTGGCCCGGCACTGCCGCGACACCGGCAAGAAGCTGCGCGTGCTCTGGCTCGACGCCCACGCCGACTTCAACACCGCCCTGCTCACGCCGAGCGGCAACATTCACGGCATGCCGGTGGCGTGCCTGTGCGGCTTCGGTCCGAAGGAGCTGATCGAGATCGGTGGCAAGGTGCCGGCGATCAGCCCGAAGTGGGTGCGCCAGATCGGCATCCGCAGCGTCGACGAGGGCGAGAAAAAATTCGTCCACGAGCACGGCCTCGAAGTCTTCGACATGCGCTACATCGACGAGATGGGCATGCGCCACACGATGGAGCTGGCGCTGGCGACGATCGACGCCAACACACACCTGCATGTCAGCTTCGATGTCGACTTCCTCGACGCCGACATCGCTCCCGGCGTTGGCACCACCGTCAAGGGCGGCCCGACCTACCGTGAAGCGCAGCTCTGCATGGAGATGATCGCCGACACCGGCGCGCTGGCCTCTCTCGACGTGATGGAGCTCAACCCGGCGCTCGACGTGCGCAACCGCACCGCCGAGATCGCGGTCGACTTGATCGAGAGCCTGTTCGGCAAGAGCACCTTGATGCGGCGTTAGCCGATTTCAGGAATTCGTCGCCTCGCAAGCGGTGGCGGCTACCGGCTCGACGCGATCGACGAGGGCGCGCTGCGGCTTCGGCAAATGGCCGAACAGGTGAATGGAGCGCTGCAGCTCGAACAGGCCGGGTCGCTTCGGCTGCGGCGTCAGCACGAGGTCGATCGCCGCGTCGCGCAGGTCGATGGTGCCGCTGCCGGTGGTGAGGGTGTTGGCACTGTCGATGACCAGGTTGCGGATATGCGCCTTGCCGGCGCTCAGGTCGAGCGTCGCGGCGGCACAGGGCAGCGGCAGGAAGTCGACGCCGCTGATCAAGGTCCGCACCAGCTTGCCGCCTTCGAGGCCGAGCTCGGCGTCGAGCAGGCTCGAGATGGTGCCGCCGCTCAGTGCCACCGTGGCCGTGCCCGAGACGCTCGCGCGCAGCGCCTCGGCCGTGTTGCCGCTCGCCTTCAACGCCAGCCGGCTGCGCAGGGCACCGGTGATGCGCTTCTTCTCTTCCTGTGCGCCGATCAGCGACTCGATGCGAACGCCGCGCGTCTCCAGCGTCGCATCGGCGCTGGCCAGCGGCTGGGTCAGGTCGAGCGTCAGCTTGCCGACCGAGTGGCCGCCAGCCCAGCCGACGTCGAGATCGGAAACAGCAAGCCGGCCGGCTGCGAGATCGGCCTTGACTCCCAAGCTCTGCAAGGCGTGCAGCGCGGCGACGTGAAAGCGGGTCGCCTCGAAGGCGACGTCGGCATCGAGATCGCGGGCGGCGGCGAAGAGGTCGTGCTCGGCGGACGAAGAAGCGGCCGAAGCGGCGGCGCTCACCGTCTTCGGCAGGCTCGATGCCGGCCGGCCAGTCAGCCAGAGCAGATCGGCAAGATCGGTGGCGCCGCTCTTCAGGTGGACGCGAACGGCGCGGCGCGAGCCGGAACGCGACCACGCCACATCGCCGGCCAGATCGGTGGCGCCGATCCGCGCCTGTGCATCGGTGAGCGCATAGTGCGCGGCGGCGCTGCGCAAGTGGCCTTGCACGCGAAAGGCGCGCGGCTCGGCGTAGCGCTGCTCGCCGACGAACGGGCGCAACACGGCCAGAGAACGGCCGGCCATCGTCGCGTTGGCGTCGATCTGCGTCGCCCGAAAGATGTCGGCAGCCCGTCCGTCGACGTCGAGATCGACACCCTCGACCGCGGCGTGGCCGCGCAGACCGAACCAGCGATCGGTCTCCATGAATGTGAGCACCGGGCCAGTGGCGACGCTACCGTTGAATGCGACCTTGCGGAATTCGCCGTCGAAATCGATGCGTGTCGGCAGGGCTGCTGCCGATCCAATGGCGGCAGACGGCCCGTCGGTGGCCGCGGCCCGAAAGCGCAGATCGATGCCATGGTGGATGAAGGCGAGCGTCGCGCCGTGCCCTTCTAGCGAAAAGAACCAGTAGCGTCCCGGGCCACGGTCTTCGGGGTCGGTCAGGCGCCAGTTACGCAAGCCGTCGGCGCGAAGCTCGAGGTTGACGACACCGTCGCGAAGCAGCAGCGAAGAGACGACATGGCGACCTTCGAAAGGGCGCCAGGCGAATACGAACACCGCATCGGCAAGAGCCGCAAAGGGCTCCTTCGTGTCGGCCCAGGGCGCATTGTCGATGCGCACGCCGTGCAGGTGCACCACCGGCGCCAGCGACGACGTGAGGCCGAGGCGGACCGAATCGAAATGAACCGATCGCCCCGAAGTCGAGCTCAGATGGCGGCCGAGCAGCGGCGCCAGCCAGAGGGGCTGGGTCGCGGCCGCCGCGAGCAGCAGGCCGACGACAACCAGGACGAGGCGGCCGAGCATCTTCGCGGCGCCCAAACGCGAGCCGGCCGGCCTCAACGTTCGTTCCCGAGTGGCCCGATGCAGCGCGTCAACATGGCTCGCATCCTAGCGGCGAAGGCCTCGCTGGCGTGCCGTCGCGCCGGGACGAAGTATGCTGGCGAGAACTTGCAGGTCATCGGAGATTCCCGGCATGAACATTCGCTCCAAAGAGACACCCTCGTCGCAGAACACCGCGACGACCCCGGCCGCGCCCGTCGTCAAGAGCGATCAGCCGACCTCGAACAACAACGACCGCTGGGATGCGGACGAAGAACCCTGGCGCCACCCGCCGATCGCACCCAAGGACGAAAGCGTGGCGAAGTCGCTGGGTCGCTCGGTGTCCGACGCCGTCGTCAGCGCCGCCGACGACACGCCCGACAAAGTCAAGCCCAAGCCCTGAATCTTGGCCGCCGCCGGAGGCGCCAGAATCAGGTCTGCACCGGCGACGATTCGGGGCCGGGCCGAAGAAGGACGAAGCGGATGGCGTCATGGCTGCAGAGCACTTGGCAATTGACGGGCGCACTCGCCGTGCGCCGCTAGCCCGCCCCGCACCATGAGCCTGGAACGCCCCTACGCGCAGCCCGAGCCGGCGCGCGCCGAGATCGATGCGATTCGCGGCCCCCTGCTGCTCGAATTCGGCACGCCCTGGTGCGGCTTTTGCCGCGCCGCGCAGCCGCTCATCTCGGGCCCGCTGATGCGCCACGCCGGGGTGCGCCACCTCCGAGTAGAAGACGGCAGCGGCCGCCGGCTCGGTCGCTCGTTCGGTGTCAAGCTGTGGCCGACGCTGGTCTTTCTTCGCGACGGCGAAGAGCTCGGTCGCCTCGTCCGGCCGAACGATGAAGCGTCGATCGACGCGGCCTTCGAGAAGATCGATCTTGCGGGCTGAGATCCCTGCCGCTCCGGCGCGGCCGCAGCCACACCCGAGGCGCTGCCGGCAGCACCGGAGGCGCGCGAACTCATGAGCGACATCTTCGTCAGCTATTCGAGCAAGGATCGCGACCGCGCCGCGCTCGTCGCACGTGCGCTCGAAGCGAGCGGCTGCAGCGTCTGGTGGGAGCGGACCATTCCGCCGGGCCGTCAATACGACGACGTGATCGAGGAAGCGCTTGCCGAAGCGCGTTGCGTCGTCGTGCTCTGGTCGAAGGCGTCGGCCGCTTCCACGTGGGTGAAGAACGAAGCCTCGGAGGCGGTCGACAAGAAGGCCCTGATCCCGGCCCTCATCGAAGACGGGGTGAAGATTCCGTTCGAGTTTCGGCGCGTCCAGGCTGCCGACCTGTCCCGCTGGCAGGGCGACGCCACAGCGACGGAGTTCGTGCAGTTCTGCGATGCGATCGCTGCCGAGGTCGCGGCGGCGACGCAGGGACCCGCCCTGCCGGAACCATCGGTTCGCGCCGCGTCGCCGGCACCCGTCCCCGCCCCGAGTCCTGCAAGCGCGGCCCCTTTCGCTCCGCCGCCGCCCGTGCCGCCGGTGGTGGCAGCGACGTCGAACAAGAAGCTCTACATCATCGGCGGCGTCGTCGTGTTCCTTCTGCTGGGCATCGCGTCGATGGTGAACGAGCAGCGGCAACAACAGCAGGTGCCGCAACAACAGCCCGCCGCGCCGATGCCGGGGCTTGCTCCCTCGACCATGCCAGTCGCCACCGGCGGCGTTCACCAGCATCTGGTCTGGCGCGATTACGTCCTGGCCTATTCGGGCAATGTGTCCTGGGACGGCCGTTCGAACACGGCTTCGATCGTCGTCAACGTCAACGACGGCAATGCGCAACAGCCGCTGGGCGGCCGCCAGCTGCAGGCCAGGGTCAACCCCAACGGGCCGAACCAGATCGTCATGTCGACGAGCGTCGCCGTGCCGGGAGGCAGCCGCACGCCGGGCCCGCATTCGCACAACCTCGATCTCGTCTTCCAGTCCCAAGGCGACGGCGACTGGACCTTCGTTCACAACTGCATGTCGCCGAACGACTGCTACTGAAAGCCCACGGTGAAGATCGCCACTTACAACGTCAACGGTATCAACAGCCGCCTGCCGCGCCTGCTCGAATGGCTCGAAGAGGCACGACCCGACGTGGCCTGCCTGCAGGAGCTTAAAACCTCCGACGAGACGTTTCCCGCGGCGGCGATCGAAGCGGCCGGCTACAGCGCCATCTGGCACGGTCAGAAGGGCTTCAACGGCGTTGCCGTCCTGTCCCGCGGCGCGGCGATCGAGGAGCGACGGCGCGGCCTGCCGGGCGACCCCGATGACACGCACAGCCGCTACCTGGAGGCCTCGGTGCGCGGCCTCATCGTCGCCTCGATCTATTTGCCCAACGGCAATCCGCAGCCCGGGCCGAAGTTCGACTACAAGCTGGCCTGGTTCGAGCGGCTGATCGAGCATGCGGCCTCGCTCATTGGCAACCCCGAACCCGTGCTGCTCATCGGCGACTACAACGTCGTGGCCACCGACGGTGTAGGCGACATCTATTCCGCCGCGTCCTGGAAGAACGACGCGTTGCTGCAGCCGGCGACGCGCAGCGCCTACCAGCGCCTGCTTGCGCAAGGCTGGACCGACGCGATCCACGCGCTACATCCCGGCAAGCCGATCTACACTTTCTGGGACTTTTTCCGCAACCGGTTCGCGCGCGATGCCGGCTTGCGCATCGACCATCTCTTGCTCAACGCCGCGGCCCGCGCGAGGTTGGCGCAGGCCGGCGTCGACAAGTCGGTGCGGGCCCGCGAAAAGCCGAGCGATCACGCGCCGACCTGGGTCGTGCTGCGCTGAGGCGCGACCGCCCGAGGGCGGCGTCGAAGCGAACCCTGCCGCCATCGCTCGGGACGTGGCCGCCTGACCCGCATTGCTCTGATGCGCCATGCCGTTATCAGTTCTTGTCGCTCTTGTCGCGCACCTCGTCGGCAGCACGATGCGTGGCGTGGCGGGTCTTCTGCGCGATCGTGTGCGTCGAGTCGCGAGCGCCCTCGGCCGCGTCATGCGAGTCGGAGCGGATTTCCGCGCCGGTGGCATGCAGGTCGGCGCGCATGTTGGTGGCGGCTTCGTGCAGATGGGAGCGAGTAGCCTGAGCGACGTGATGCGTGCGCGAGCGCATCGTGCGGTGCTCCATCATTGACTGGCTGTCGTTCATTCGGTCGAGGTCGACGTGATGTCTCGCTAGGACCTCGTCGACATTGCGCTGGCGGCGCGCCTGGTCGGCAGCGCTGTCGGTCTGGGCGAACGCGGCGCACGACACCACAGCGGTCATCGCAACGGCGATTCGGGTCAAGGTTCTCATGAAAGCTTCCTTCGCTTGAGAAAAAGTGAATGCAGCGAGTCTCGACTTATCCCCCCGGCCCGCCAACGCATCGAACGCTCGTCCTCGGCGCCGACGTTCACGCATGGCTGCGTCGGATGACGCCTACCTCGCGCGCCGCGGCGCCCTCGCCTCGTGCGGGCGGCTCTCTTCAGGCCTGCCAGACGCCGTAGCCGGCCTCGCGCAGGCCGATTGCCAGCTCGACCTCCATCTCTCGTGCCGCGTCGTAGGGCATCGGGTTGTACACCGCGTAGAGCTGCGGCAGAAGGCGCAGGCCGTACTCGGTGACGTAGCGGTTCGCCTGGATGCCCGCCTTGTGCCGGTCGAAGCGCAGGTCGGGATCGAGTCCGGTCATGCCGACGTACACGAACGGCTTGCCGAGCACGTGGTCAGGATTGGCCTTGCGGAACCGGGCGAGGTTCCAGATCCGGTCATCGAGCTCGACGACGTAGACGCTGTAGTGATGCGCGGCGCGCCGGGAAGCCATGCGCGATTTTCGACGCGGACGCGGCGCGCACCGAAGCCGTCCTCGGCGAGCCGGCCAACCCCCATCATGCAAGGTTGCGACGACCGGCACGACTGACCGGCAGGAGAAACCCATGGCGACATCGTTCGACGCGATCGTGATCGGCAGCGGCCAGGCCGGGCCGCCCCTTGCCGTCCGCCTGGCCCAGGCGGGCATGAAGACGGCGCTCATCGAGCGCGAGCACCTGGGCGGCACCTGCGTCAACGACGGCTGCATCCCGACCAAGACGCTGGTGGCGAGCGCTCGCACGGCCCACGTCGCGCGACGCGCGGCCGACTACGGCGTGCAGATCGGCGGCACCGTCAGCGTCGACATGCGGACCGTGAAGGCGCGCAAGGACCGCATCGTCGCCGAGTCGATCGACGGCCTGACGAAATGGCTCACGAAGACGCCGGGCCTGACGCTCGTCTGGGGCCACGCCCGCTTCGTCGGCCCGCACGCGATCG
>JBDTIO010000574.1:0-2976 GCA_039936375.1 Caldimonas sp.
CCGAAGACCATCACAGCAACCCGATGAAAATCGCGATCAGCAAGTTCAAGCGCGAGGGTGGCCGCTTCATCTCGATCAACCCGGTGCGCACAGGCTATTCGGCGATTGCCGACGAATGGATCCCGATCAAGCCCGGCACCGACGGTGCGCTCTTCATGGCGCTCCTGCATGTGCTGATCGGCGAAGATCTCGTCGACCGTGCCTTTCTGAAGCGCTTCACCAACGCGCCGCAGCTCGTCATTCTCGAGACCGGCGGCGACCGCGAAGGCATGTTCGCGCACGACCCCGACCCGGCCAAGGGCCCGCCGGGCGACGGCCGCGAGCCGCACAACAAGCTCGTCTTCGACACGGTCTCGAAGACGATCCTGGCCGCCTACCCCGAAGGCATCGCCGACGGCGCCGACCCGGCCCTGGAAGGCCACTACACGCTCGCCGACGGCAGGAAGGTCGCGCCCTCGTTCCAGTTGCTGAAGGAGCGCGTCGCGCCGTGCACGCCCGAGTGGGCCGCCGCCATCACCGGGATTCCGGCCGAGCGCATCACCAAGCTCGCCCGCGAGATGGGCGAGACGGCCTTGCACCAGGCCTTCGAGCTGCCGATCCCGTGGACCGATGCCTGGGGCAAGCAGCATGCGACGACGCAGGCGCGGCCGGTGGCCTTTCACGCCATGCGCGGCCTGGCGGCGCACTCGAACGGCTTTCAGACGATCCGCGCGCTGGCGGTGCTGATGAGCGTGCTCGGCACGATCGACGCCCCCGGCGGCTTTCGCCACAAGGCGCCCTACCCGCGTCACATCGTGCCGAATTTCCGCGCCTTCAATTCGCCCGACATGATCAAGCCGAACACGCCGCTCAACGCGGCGCCGCTCGGCTTTCCGGCCAACCCCGAAGAACTCGCCATCCACGCCGACGGCTCGCCGATGCGGATCGATCACGCGTTCTCGTGGGAGCACCCGCTGTCGGCGCACGGCCTCATGCACACCGTCATCACCAACGCGACGCGCGCCGACCCGTACCGCATCGACACGCTGATGATCTTCATGGCCAACATGGCATGGAATTCGACCATGAACACGATGGCCGTGCGCGACATGCTCAACGCGAAGAACGCCGACGGCGAGTTCCAGATTCCGTTCCTCGTCGTCTGCGACGCGTTCCAGAGCGAAACGGTCGCCTTCGCCGACCTCGTGCTGCCCGACACGACCTATCTCGAACGCCACGACGTGATGGGCATGCTCGACCGGCCGATCTCCGAATTCGAAGGGCCGGTCGATTCGGTGCGCGTGCCGGTAGTGCCGCCCACCGGCGAGTGCCGGCCGTTCCAGGAAGTGCTCATCGAGCTTGCCTCGCGACTGAAGCTGCCGGCCTTCACCACGCCCGAAGGCGGCCGCAAGTTCAAGGACTACCCCGACTTCGTCGTCAACTTCGAGGCCCAGCCCGGCATCGGCTTCCTGATGGGCTGGCGCGGCAAGGACGGCACCGAGCACCTGCGTGGCGCGCCGAACCCGAAGCAGTGGGAGATGTACGCGAAGAACAACTGCGTCTTCCAGTACCACATGCCCGAGACCATGCAGTACATGCGCAACTGGAACCGCGCCTATCTCGACTTCGGCTGGCAGAAAGGCTGGCGGCAGAAGAACGACGTGATCCAGTTGCAACTCTACTCCGACACACTGCAGAGCTTTCGCCTCGCCGCACAGGGCAAGACGAAAGGACGGCAGCCGCCCGACCACCTGCGCGAGCGGATCGACACCTACTTCGATCCCCTGCCGTTCTGGTACCCGCCGCTCGAAGACGCGGCCACCGATACCGCCGCGTTCCCGCTCAACGCCATCACGCAGCGGCCGATGGCGATGTACCACTCCTGGGATTCGCAGAACGCCTGGCTGCGCCAGATCCACAGCCACAACTACCTGCAGGTGAATCCGCTCGTGGCACAAAAGGCTGGCATCGAGGACGGCGGCTGGTGCTGGGTCGAGAGCCAGTGGGGCAAGGTGCGCTGCATGGTTCGCTACAGCGAGGCCGTCGAACCCGGCACGGTATGGACATGGAACGCGATCGGCAAGGCCGACGGCGCCTGGCAGCTCGCGCCCGGTGCCGACGAAGCGCGAAAGGGCTTCCTGCTCAATCACCTGATCGCCGACGAGCTGCCGCAAAGCGGCGGCCGGCCGATCAGCAACTCCGATCCGGTCACCGGCCAGGCGGGCTGGTACGACGTGCGGGTGCGCATCCGGCCGGCCGAGCCGGAAGCGCACGAGGCATCGTCGCCGCAGACCACGGCGACGCCGAAGCCGCCCGGCGTGCTCGGCCCGCGCGAGAAGCCGATGGCCTACTTCGCGGGTAAAAAGCGCTCATGATCGACTGGCTGAAGCGCATGCTGCAATCGAACGCGCTGGCCGAAGGGCAGGCGCATGCGACCACCATCGACCCGGCGACGATCGGCACCGACCACGGACCTTCGAAGACGCTGGCTCGCCAGCTCGCGCTGGTGATCGACCTCAACGTCTGCGTCGGCTGCCACGCCTGCGTCACCTCGTGCAAGGAATGGAACACCTCCGGCTCGGCCGGCCCGCTGGTCGACGAGAACGCCTACGGCGCGAACCCGACCGGCACCTTCTTCAATCGGGTGCAGACCTACGAAGCGGGCGTCTTCCCGCTGACCGAGACGATCCACTTCCCGAAGAGCTGCCTGCACTGCGAGGAGCCGCCGTGCGTGCCCGTGTGCCCCACGGGCGCCAGCTACAAGCGCGCCGAAGACGGCATCGTCCTGGTCGACTACGACAAGTGCATCGGCTGCAAATACTGCGCCTGGGCCTGCCCGTACGGCGCCCGCGAGATCGACGAAGAGCGCCAGGTGATGACCAAGTGCACGCTCTGCGTCGACCGCGTCTACGACGACAAGCTGAGCGCGCAAGACCGGCAGCCGGCCTGCGTCAAGGCCTGCCCCACCGGCGCGCGCCTGTTCGGCGACGTCAAGGA
>JBDTIO010000575.1:0-3369 GCA_039936375.1 Caldimonas sp.
GGAAACCGTCGAGGCCCGCCATGCTCACGTATGACTACGCGATCGTGCGGGTGGTGCCGCGGGTCGAGCGCGGCGAGGTCGTTAACGTCGGCGTGATCGTCTCGTGCGACGCCAACGATGCGCTCGAGGCGCGCATCGAGCTCGACGAGACGCGCGTGCTCGCGCTCGACCCGGCCGCCGACATCGCTGCGATTCGCGCCGCGCTCGGCGCCATCGTCGCTGTGTGCGCCGGCGACGCCGCGGCCGGCCCGCTCGGCGCGCTCTCGCCCCGGCAACGCTTCCACTGGCTCGTTGCGCCGCGCAGCGCCGTGATCCAGACCTCGCCCGTGCACACCGGCCGCGCGGCCGATTGCGACGGCGCGCTCGCGCACCTGTTCCAGACGATGGTCAAGCCGCGCCCGGCCGCCGGCTGAGACCGAGGCTCAGCCGCCGCCCAGCTCGTGCGGCGCTTGCTTCTCGAACCAGTGCGTGATGCGCTGGCCGTCCCAGTGCAAAGTGATGTGCGACGCCGACCTGGCGTGGCGCAGCGCCCTCGGCCGAAAGATGCCGACGCATTCGCCACCGGCATCGCGCACGCTCGGCCAGCGCAGACCCCAGCTGCGGGCCTCGCGCAGGGCACGACCGAGCCGCTGCGACGCGCCGTAGTGGTCGGGGGCCAGCGCGGCTGCGAAGGTGTTCGGCGGCGCGCCAGCTTCGGCCACCGAACCCAGATCGTGCAGCTCGGCCTCGACGCTCGCGGTGATCAACCGCATGTCGAGATCGATCGCCGGCTCATCGGTGCGGCGCAGGAAAAGCGTGCGGTGGTGGCTCACCTCGGCGACCGAGGTCGCCAGCGAATGGGCCGCGTAGTAGACGCCGTAACTGCCGTCGGAAAAGCGCGAGCCTTCGGGGTTGAGGTGCGTGAACGCGGCCATCACCGGCGTGGCGCCGGGGCCGCTCACGCGCTCGTCGGGTGGCACCAGTTGCAGCTCGCCGATCTCGTCGCGCAGGCGCGGGTTGGCGAGCGCCTCGATCGCGAACACCACGTCGAGGTCGGCCGGGTCGGCGATGGCGTCGTACAAACCCACCGTCGGGTAGCGCGAGGGAATCAGGCGATACGACGGCCGCCAGGAAACGCGCGCGCTCGGCACGCTTGCCGGATCGATGACCATGGAGTGAAAGCGCCTGCCGCGAGAAAACGCTCAGGCAGGGCTGGGCCGCTCCCGAGCTGGCTGAGCGCCCCCTCGGGGGGCAGCGAACGCAGTGAGCGTGGGGGTGAACATCTAGGCCTTGCCTCCGCGTTGCGCATCGAGGTACTGTCGCACCACGAAGAGATCGGACACCTGGCCGGCCAGCATGCGGTCGAGTGCCGAGCGGCCCGCGAAGAGCGGCGCGGCGTTGGGCTTTCGCACCCACTCGTCGGCGCGCGAGGCGACCGGAAAGAGGATGCGCAACGACGAGTAGATGCCGAACAGATGCGACAGCCGCTCGAGCAAGTGCCGGTCGAGCGGCGCCACCTTGCCTTGCTTCCACTGGTAGAGCGTGGTGCGGGCGACGCCGAGCAGCGTCGTCTGCTCGGCGATGCCGAGCTTCCAGGCATCGGCGAGACGGAAGAAGGTGCGCAACGCGGCCGCGGCCGTTTCCGGCGAGGCAAGGTCGACACCGGGGGCGGAGGGCTTGAGAAGGGCGCTCATGACAAGGCTGATCATAGTTCATTCACAGACAAATCTCAATCGATTGTCCGTATACGAACAAGGGACAAAGTCACGCGCGTGACCCGAAGTCCACCGCTATTCGGCCCGCTCGAGATAGCTCTGGAAGACGCCGACGTGCACCAGCGCCGCATCGGCCGAGTTGGGCCAGAGCTCCTCGGCGAGGAAGCGCACGTCGTAGGTGGGCTCGTCGCGCGCGTCGATGCCGTGCGCATGCGCGTCGGGGAACGGATAGGCGGGCGATTCGCCCACCACCACGCCGGTCTTGCCGCGGATGTAGCCCGGCATGCGCACGTGGCCCGGCACGTGATCGTCCTTCACGCGCACGCGGTCGCCGACGGCAAAGCGCTCGGCCGGGCCGGCGTTGCTGCGCCCCGGAGCGCTCGGCGCGGCGAGCGGAAAAGCGCCGCCGGCGCGCGCCTCGAGCTCGGCATGCGGCAGCACGCCCTTTTCGACGCAGAGCGTCGCCAGGCTCGTCAGCGAGCGCTCGTAGTAGCTGGCGCCGAGATAGTGGCGTGGCTCCATGCGCTCGATGGCATGGCGGTACTCGTCCATGTTGAAAAGGCCGAGCCGCACCGCGTGCGCATAGAGTGAATTGGCGCGCACTTCCCACTTCGCGTGAAAGGCCGGCGCATCGAGCGTGTAGCGCACCTTGCCGAAGCCCTGCCTGCCGCCGAGGTCGTGCATGCCGTCCATGTCAGCTCCTTCGGCTAGAGGCGGGCGACGCCGATGAGCCCGTCTCGCGTCACGATGTCCGCGAGCTTGTCTTCGGGCCAGCCCGCCGTGTGCGGCGGCTGCACAGGCAGCACCATGTAGCGCGTGTCGGCGGTCGTGTCCCAGACGCGAATCTCCACTTCCGCCGGCAGATCGAGCCCCATCTCCTTCAGCACCGTGCGCGATTGGCGAACGACGCGCGAGCGGTATTCGAGATCCTTGTACCAATCGGGCGGCAGGCCGATGATCGTGAAGGCCGTGCACGAGCAAAGCGTGCAGCAGATGAGGTTTTGAACGGCCGGCGTGTTCTCCAGCACGACGAAATGACGATGGTGCTTCGGCATCGCCAGGCCGAGCTCGCTGACCGCGGCGCGGCCGTTGGCGAGCAGGCGTGCGCGAAAGGCGGCGTCGGCCCAGGCCCGGGCCACGACTCGCGCGCCGTTTCGCGGCAGCCACTGCTCCTCGGCAAGCTGGCTCAGCTCGTCGACCGCTTCGGTCGCCTTGAAGCCGCGCGCGTCGAGCGCCGCCTGCACGGCATCGACGCGCTGCTCCATGGTGGCCGCCTTCGGCCCGGCAAGATCGTGATCGGCCATCGCATCTCCTCGGTCGCCCGACGGGCGCTCAGTATCGCGCGCCGTGAGGCGCGCTGACCGAAAGGCGCGCCGCAGCCATCGCAGCACACGGCATGATCGCGACTCTGCTCAGGAGCTTTCCATGATTCGTCAGCCCTCGCCCTTCTCGCGCTCACTCGCCATCGGCGCGGCGTGCGCGCTCTTGCACGGCATGGCGCCGGCCGCGGGAAGCCCGCCAACGAGCGCCGACGCGCGCCTGCACTGGGACCTGGGCGACCTCTACCCGAGCGCCGACGCCTGGACCGCTGCGTACCGCAAGACGCGAAGCGCGGCCGAGAAGATCGGCCAGCTCAAAGGCACGCTGGGCGCCGACGCGGCGTCGATGCGCCGCG
>JBDTIO010000576.1:0-2710 GCA_039936375.1 Caldimonas sp.
CGGTCGTGCGTGTTTCAGTGGGCGGCCGAACCCACCCAGGAGATTCACCATGCCGTTCATCAATGTCAAAGTCATCGAGGGCGTCTTCTCGTCCGAACAGAAGGCCCGGATCCTCAGCAAGCTCACCGACGCCATGATCGAGATCGAAGGCGAAGCGATGCGGCCCGTGACCTGGGCCGCGATCGAGGAAGTCAAGAGCGGTCATTTTGCGATCGGCGGCAAGCCGCTGACCACCGCCGACGTGAAGGCGATGGCTGCAGCACCGCACGTGAAGTCCGCATAGGGCAGGCGGGCGCGGACGCCCCTCCGATCAGGAGGCGTTCGCGCCACCGAAAGCACCGACCCTCGAAAAGCACGCGCTGCTTCTCGCGCATTGCAAGGAACCGACGCGCGTCGTCGTTCACGCATCGGCCTGGCGGCAATCGCACCGCGATTGCGATTGAGAAGTCGACGACTCGTTTCGAGTCGATCCATCGACCCCAGGAGAAACCAGTGAACAGAAATCCATCGAATCTTCGCAAGCTCAATCTGCTCGTCGCCACCGTGCGGACGGCGGCTGTCACGACCCACCGAGGTGCGGATCCGTTCCGAAGGGCCGGTCGAGGTGATGGACGTCTCGGTGCAGGGTCTGCCGCCAAAAACCAACTTCGACGTCTTCGTCATCCAGGTGCCGAACGCGCCGTTCGGCATGGCCTGGTACCAGGGCGACCTGGAGACCAACCAGCGCGGCCGGGGGCACCAGACCTTCGTCGGGCGCTTCAGCGAAGAGACGTTCATCGTCGCGCCGGGCAGCGTGAGCGCCCCGCAGGTGCATCACAACGCGATTCCGGACGCGCAGCTCAATCCGTCCACCGGACCGATCCATACGTTCCATCTGGGCATCTGGTTCAACTCGGCGGCTGACGCGGCGAAGGCGGGCCGCCCGAAGGACACGACGCCGTTCAACGGCGAACACGACGCAGGCATCCAGGTCTTGAGTTCGCGCAACTTCCTCGATGCGCAGGGGCCGCTGCTGAATGTGAAGCCTTGATGCGACGGATCACGAGCAGCAGATCCGGCTAATTGATCATCAAGGACGAATCGCCACAATGTATAGGCGGACGCTAGCGTCCGCCGACTAGCTGTGGGGCAGCCGTGCGGTCACTGAAAGATAGGAATATGAACGAAGTCAATCGCCTCAAGTATCTCCAGATCGCTCTTGCACTGGTTGGGATCACCTTCATCGCAGGCATCTATCCGCTGATGATCGTTTGGCCATCGGGCTGGACGTGGCACACAGGACATTCTGACTACGCACTCATGATCGTGGGAATTTACGCAACACTTGGCGTATTTCTGCTCATGGCGGCACGCAATCCACTTGCCCACCTCAGCCTCATTTGGTTCACGGTGTGGTCGAGCATCGTGTACGGCGGGATCATGGCAGTTCAGTCATTGGCCAATCCGGGCAATCATGGTCACCTGACGGGTGATGTGCCTGCGCTGTTCATCGTCGCAGCGTTGTTAGCCGTGCTTACTCCGCGGAGAGGGAAATCCCAGATTTCGCAGTCGGCGGCCTAACAATTCATGCAAGCCGAGAAGCCGCTTCGCGGCTCGGCTTGATTCAGGCGTTGGGCCCACAACAACCCATCCACTCGCGGACACCAGCAAGGAACATGCGAACTCAGCTGATCGTGATGCATGCAGTGATGTTCCTTGTCACTGCATGTTCCGCACCGCCTGGTCGCATCTACGAATCCACGCTTGACTCCCTCGACGTGGAATCCGGAATTTTGGGATCAAACATTGCTGGCCGCAAAACACACCGGCGAGGGCGGCGACAAGCTTGCCGCTGAGACCCTTTGCGCGCAGGCGATTCGTTACGTGGAAGGCCAGGCAATTCGCAGCCTCTACGATTATTCTAGTTTCCTTGAAGTCCAACAGCCCGGTTCAGGTCAAGCCATGCACACCAAAGCGAAGCGGCTCGAACAAGTAAAGGCGGAGCAAGCGCGCGCCACACAGGCGGGCAACAGCTCCCTTGGTTTTGCGCCATGGGTCGAGCTTGACGGCTACGCCGACTCATTGAGCAAGCTTCACCGAGAGGTCGATGCCAGGGAGATTCATCGCTTAAGCGCCGCCTACAAGTACACCCAAGAAGCCTACATCCGCAGAACATTGCTTCTGCACGCCGGCACGGACCCACGTGGCGAGTGCTAGGCGGCTACAAGCCCATGCGCACGAAACGCCCCGGTTTCGTACCGCTGCCCAACGCAGCCGTCACGATCACCGGCAACCAGATCATGGCAACGCTGCCGCTCTCGCTTCCCACGGGAGTTCTTGGAACCCTCATGGCCAGTCTCATGAACCGGTCCAACGCGAGGATGAACGCGTTCGCCGTTCAGCAGCTCGATCTGTGCGCTGCCGATCGCGTGCTCGACATCGGGTTCGGTGGTGGCGTGACGCTGCTGCACGAACGTGCCGCTTTCGTGGGCGGTGTCGATCGATCGCGCAAAATGGTCAATCGGGCCACTGTCCTTTCACGAAGCGGTGTCTTCGGGCCGCGCAGAATTTCGCGAGGGCAGCGTCGAAGCGCTGCCCTTCGAGGCGAAATCGTTCGACAAGGTGCGTACCGTCAATGCGGTCTATTTCTGGAGTTTGCTGGCCGCAGGATTCGCAGAGATCCATCGCGTGCTGTCGCCGGGAGGTCGCGCGGTGATCGGCTTTCTTCCCC
>JBDTIO010000577.1:0-3720 GCA_039936375.1 Caldimonas sp.
CCTCTGGGGATTTCAGCCGACAGGGTCGGCCGGCTCCGCGACGAAAACCGGTTCGTTGCTGCGTGCTTGCCGGCGTTGCCGGCTCTCGCCGACAAACGCCGATGCGAACCCGCGCATCGAACCGATATGACGCCGCGGCAAAGACAGAGTTCCCGCCGCGCTTTGAAAACTTTCGCAATGGCCACTTTTTTGTTTCCTCGCTGCCGTTGTACGCAACGGCCCGCGGGTGGATGTGCCCGCGGCGGGGCCGGGTATTGAATCCCGGTTGCCGGGTTGCGCGTATCGGCTCTCTCCTGCCAGGCCCTGCCTCGGTACCGACTGCTCTTTCTTGTACCTTCTGTCACAGGGCACCGACTAAACTTGCCCTCTCTGCAAGGCCATCGAATGATCTATCCGGAACTTTTCAGACAGCTCGAAGCGGTTCGCTGGAACATGGATCAGGACATCCCCTGGAGCCAGTTCGACGCGACCCTATTGTCCGAGGAACAGGCGCAGACGGTGAAGATGAACGCCATTACCGAATGGGCCGCCTTGCCCGCGACGGAGATGTTCCTGCGCGACAACCGCCACGACAGCGATTTCTCCGCGTTCATGAGCGTCTGGTTCTTCGAGGAGCAGAAGCACTCGCTCGTGCTGATGGAATACTTGCGTCGCTTTCGTCCCGATCTCGTGCCCTCGGAGGCCGAGTTGCACGCGGTGCGCTTCGACTTCGACCCGGCCCCGGCGCTCGAGACCCTGATGCTCCATTTCTGCGGCGAGATCCGCCTCAACCACTGGTACCGGCGGGCCGCCGAATGGCACGACGAGCCGGTCATCAAGGTCATCTACGAAACGCTCGCGCGCGACGAAGCGCGTCACGGTGGCGCCTACTTGCGGTACATGAAGAAGGCGCTGCAGAAATTCGGCGACGAGGCGCGTGCGGCATTCGCCAAGGTTGGCGTGCTGATGGCCAGTGCCCGACGCACGGCGCAAGCCCTGCATCCCACCAATCTTCACGTCAACGCGTCGCTCTTTCCGCGCGACACGATCCAGAGCCGGCTCCCGGATCCGCAGTGGCTCGAGCAGTGGCTCGATCGGCAGATTCAGTTCGATTCGGTCTGGGAAGGCAAGGTTGTCGAGCGCATCCTGCACAACCTGAGCTTGCTCATGGAGCGCAGCTTCGCCAGCGTGCAAGAGCTCAATCGCTATCGCAAGGAGGTGACGGCCGCCCTCGCCGCCGCCGCTGCCGTGGCCGCCGCCACGGTCACCCCGGCGCCGTCCGCCAAGCCAGCTTGAAGCGGCGCGGCGTTCGTCGCTGCGGCTACGGCTTGGCAGCCGCCCGCGCCTGCTCGGCCTTGCGGTCAGCCGCCACCTTCTGCGCGCTCGGGCGCTCGCCGACAAAACGCACGTAGGCTTTCCAGTCGATGCCTGCGGCTGCCAGAAGGTCTTCGCCGTAGACCGATTTCGTCGCCATCGAAACGAGAGGCAACGAGCTCCACGCCGTGCAGTCGGCCTGAGTGAACGTAGCGCCGGCGACGTAGGGATCGAAGCGCGCCAGGCGCTTGAACGCGGCGATGTTCTTCTCCAGCAGCTTGCGAACGCGAGCTGCGCTGCCTTCGCTCACGCGGCCGCCGAAGAACGCCTGCGGATAGAGATCGCGGGCCACTAGCTCAAGATGCAGGTCGACGAACGTGACCAGTTCGCGCACCTTCGCCGCCGCGAACGGATCGGCCGGCAGAAGCGGCGGTGTCGGATAGGCGGCTTCGATGTACTCGAGGATCGCCTGGCTCTCGCAGAGCGGCCCCTGCTCGGTGCGAATGAATGGGATCTTGGCCAGCGGTGAGGCGGAGAGCATGTCTTCGTCGCTGCCGCCGGTGCCGACATATTCCTCACGGAACGGAATGCCCTTTTCCAACAGTGCCAGCTTGACCTTGTTGTAGTAGTTCGAAATCGCCGATCCGCAGAGCACGAGCATGGCTGCCTCCGGTTGCCTTGCCTCGAAGTCTAGGGCCCTGGCGCAGCGACAATCCGGCGATGCTGCCCGCCTTCGTCGCCAAGTTCTGCCCGCGCGTCGAACTGCAGCCGCGTCTCGCCGAGCTCTCCCGGCCCCTCGTGTTCACCAACGGCGTGTTCGACATCCTGCACCGCGGCCACGTGACCTACCTCGCGCAGGCGCGGGCGCTGGGCGCCAGCCTGGTCGTCGGCCTCAACAGCGACGCGTCGGCGCGCGCGCTCGGCAAGGCGCCGGGCCGGCCTCTCAACAGCGAGGCCGACCGTGCCTGCGTTCTGGCAGGGCTCGAAAGCGTCGGCCTCGTCACGCTGTTCGACGAAACGACGCCGCTCGAGCTCCTGAAGCTCGTCCGGCCCGACCTCTACGTCAAGGGCGGCGACTACGACATCGAGCGGCTGGCCGAAACGTCGCTGGTGCGGAGCTGGGGCGGCGCGGCAAGCTCGCTGCCCTTCGTCGAAGGCTATTCGACAACCTCCCTGGTCGCCCGTATCCGCCGCTGACCGACGGCCCGGCGTCTGGGCTCCGGTTCATGCTGTTTTCCGGTTGACGAGCAAGATGCCGGCGGCGACGGTCGCCACCGCCAGCACGAGGCGAACGGTGATGGGCTCGGCCAGCAGCACGCCACCCAGAAGCAGGCCGAAGACCGGCGTCAACATCGTGAACGACGACAGTCGAGTGGCCGGGTAGTGGCGGATCAGCCAGAACCAGACCAGGTAGCTGATGAAGGTGACGATGACGACCTGAAAGGCGAGCGAGGCCCAGGCCAGCGTCGAAACGTGCGATGGCAATGGCGCTCGGGTGGCCAGCGCGCCGACGATGAGCAGCAGCGCCGAGACGACCAACTGATAGAGCAAGGTCTTCTCCGCTGAAGCTCCGTTCAGGGCCGAGCCGCGTACCGCCAGTGTCGTCATTCCCCACAACACGCCGCCGAGCACGCCGAGGCTGTCGCCGATCCATTGCTGTGGGCCGATCGCCGGCCGCGAAAAGCCTTCCGCGAAGGCCCATGCGACTCCGGCGAAGGCGACGAGCAGGCCGGTGCTTTGGATCGGTCGCAGGCGCTCGGAGGGGGTGATCAGCGGCATGCCGAGGGCGACGACGAAAGGTGCGATGTAGATGAAGACCACCATTCGCGACGCGCTCGTGAATTGCAGGCCGAGGAAGATGCAGAAGAACTCTGCGGCGAACAACAGGCCGGCGAGCAGGCCGCTCGGCAGCGTCTTGTCGTGCTCGAACAGGGCGATGCGTCGGTGCCGCGACCACAGCCAGACCAGTGCGGCGCCGCCGGTCGAGCGGGCGGCCGCCTGCCAGAGTGCCGGAATCTCCGGCATGGCCGCCTTCGCCGCCACCTGGTTCAGACCCCAGAGAAAGCAGCAGAAGATGATGGAGACGATGGCGATGCCGTCGAGGTGGGCCTTGCGCGCAATCGGTTCAGCTGGCGCCGGGCCGCTGCCAAGCCGACTGAGCACCCCCGTGGGGGGCAGCGAACGAAGTGAGCATGGGGGTCGGCATTCAGTCATTGCGATCGATGGTAGTCGGCCACCATCGACGGACTTCTGCGAGACCCGCCATCGCCGCGCCGGCGACGAAACCGCTGAGGTGCGCGAAAGGCGCGACGGCGATGTCCCAGCCTGCGGGATGACGCAGCGCCTCGGCCCACGGCGCCTCGAGCACGATCTTGGTCGCGACGCCGGCGAGAACGCTGACGCCGACGAGCCTGCGTGTGCCACGCC
>JBDTIO010000578.1:0-4783 GCA_039936375.1 Caldimonas sp.
GCCGCCCGGCCGGGCCTCCAGGCGCTCGATCTTGTAGGTCTCTTCGTCGTTGGCCTCGCTCGCGCAGAGCGCGATCCAGCCCGACGAGGTCTTCACGGCGACGAGCGAATTCGGGTGTGGATCCGCGATGGCCTCGCCCAACTGCAATTGGCAATCGAGTACGCCCGAGCCGACGCGCACGACCCCGGCGACCATCGGTGCCCGGCCCGGCGCGACCACGTCTGCCAGCGGCTCTCCGAACAAGGCCCCGACCTGCTCGAGTTCCTCGAGAGTCCAGGGCGCGGCTCCCGACATCCGGCGGTGCGCCTGCGAGTACGAGAGCCCGAGTGCGTCGGCGAGCCAGGGCGAATGCCTGTATCGCGGCAAGCCGTGGCGTTCGAGCAGGGCGCGCACGCAGCGAGCTGCCAGCGAAGGATCGCCTTCCGGGGGGAGCGTCTGCTCGCTCACTGGGGCAGGATGCTTCCGTTATTTGTCATGATGATTCGATAGCGATTTCCCTAGATTGCAAGAAATTGCTTGCTCTGTGAATCTGTCTCGCCTAGAGTAATCGTAGACAAAGGCCAGCAATAGTTCATCCGGGCTGGCTTGAAATCCGCTAAAGGAAAACCCTCGGTGTTGCCGCCCTCAGGCAGTGCCTGGATTCGATCCGATGAAGACTCTGTTGATCGATCAGCACTCGTTCTTTCTCGCTTCGTTCGGGGCGGCGTTGCTTCGTTGCTCTGCCAATCTGAATCTGGTCTCGGTGGAAACGGCGGCGGCTGCCTTCGAAGTGCTTTCCCCGGGTCATTCCTTCGACCTCGTGTTGCTCGATCTGCAGCAGGCCGACGGCAAGGGATTCGAACTCCTGGCCGGACTGCAGAGCAAGTATCCGTCGCTGCCCGTGATCGTGTCCTCGAACGTCGACTCGAACGCGGAAATTGTCCGGGCCGTCTATTTTGGAGCGACCGGTTTTGTTCCGAGACGAGCGAGCGGCACGATGTTCATCGAAGCCATTCGCGCGGTGCGATCGGGGCGAATTTTCATGCCCCCCATGTTTGCTTCCCTCTGCCCCGACCCGGCGTCGCTTTTCGACGAGCCGCGACGTGACGACGGCCCCCTGCGGCAGGAACGAGCATCGGCCGATTTCGCGCAAGCCGGCGTGTCGCCCGTCGTCCTGACCCGCCGTCAGGCCGATGTCCTCGAGCTCCTGATGGAAGGCCAGTCGAACAAGGCCATGGCCCGCGTGCTGAACCTGTCGGTGGACACCGTGAAGGATCATGTGGCTGCAGTGCTGCGTACATTGAACGTGAGATCGCGAACGCAAGCGGTGCTCGCCGTGAGCCGCCTGCCTGCCCCGGGATGGCGGAGCCAAACACGCGGCTTCGTGCGGCGCGGTGAAGAGTCCATTGAATTCGCAGGGCGCTAGCGCGTTGCTCGACCGCAGCTGACCGAGGTCAGTCTCGCGTTTCGCGCAGCTCGTCGGGCTCATCGTAGGCGGGCCCTTTTTCGGCAACGCCTCTCGAGGCTTCGGCGTCGATCAGCACGACGGGAATGTCGACCGTGAATGTGGTCCCTTCGTCGGCCGTGCTCGCGACGGAAATCTTTCCTCCGAGATGCTCGACGAGCGTACGCACGATGGCCAATCCGATACCTGAGCCTTCGCCACGACGAACCGCGCTCGTCAGGACCCTGTCCGGCTCGAACAGCATGGGCAGTGCCTCTTGTGCAATTCCCGGGCCGGTGTCGGCCACCAGGAAGCGCAACGCCGCCGCGGGCAGGTGCGTGATGCACATCGACACCCGCACGTGGCCCGCCTCCGTGTAGCGAATCGAGTTGACGATGAGGTTGGTCAGGACTTGATCGATTCGTGCGGCGTCGGCCACCACGAACAGCGGTCCGGGTGGCACGTCGGCGACAAGCAGCAACTCCTTGGCCCGGGCCAGGTCGGCCAGGCTGCCCATCGTCGCGGTGATCAACTCGACGGCGTCGAAAGGCTCAGGGCGCATCTGCAGGCGCCCGGCTTCGCCCTTGGTGAGAGTGAGCAGGTCGCGCAACTGTGCATTGAGCAATAGCGACGAACGGCGCATCCCGCCAAGCAGCTCCTGGTCGTCGAGGTTCATCTGGCGTTGGCGCATCTCGATGACGTCCAGCGCGGAAACGATGCTCTGCAAGGGTGATCGAAGCTCGTGACTGACCCTGGCCAGGAAAAGATTGCGCGCCACGGCAAGCTCATGCACGGCGTTGGCGCGGGCGCGCTCCGCTTCGATCGCTCTGACCTTGTGGATGCGTCGAATGAGTGGGGAAAAAAATATCGGCACGAAAGCGAGCATCAGCAAGAACGCCTGGGCCAGTTCCGGGTTCTCTCGCCAGTAGCTGCTCGCCAGCAGCGCCGTCGAGGCCAGTAGCGTCGCTGCGAGCGACAGGTACATGGTTCGAATGCCAAAGCGGATGCCGGTGCGAACCACCACCACCAACAGGAAGGGATGCAGGAAAGCGAATCGCACCGGATCCTGCACAAGCACGCCGACCAGAAAGCACGGGTCGAGGATGAGAAAGGCATAGAGCGCCGGAACGCCTCCATGCGGTCGAACGATCCGCCGATACACGATCGAAATTGCGCCGTATGCGACACACGCCAGAACGAACCATGTATCGGGGTGAGCAGGGTGGCCCAGGACGGTGAGCGCTGTCCACCAAGCCGACAGACACAGGCACAAGACGCCTCGCTGCAGGGCCCGATCGCGTTCCTGGACATCCTTGTTGGGAACGAGATGGGCACCGAAATAGCATGCCAAGCGCGCGAGCCACGACGGCGCTCTCGCTGTGACATCACCCTCGGGCGCGTCTCGATGCCGATTCACGGCGAACACTGCAGGAGAGAGGTCGAGCGTTTTTCAAACATCGGGGGCCGTTCTTTCTTGCACGATCGAGCAAAGGTCGATCGCGCGGGTCGAGTGCGACGAAAACCTGCTCGCCAAGGTGCGTTGCCGCGCGTTCCTCTGGCAATGACAAGACAGGCCAAGGTCAAGGCGCCGGCGCAAATCGGCGAAGGGCGGCCACCTCGCCAGGGCCATTCTCTTCGGACTGCGTCAGAATCGGAACGGTCGTGGCACAAATCTCTCCCGTGGACGCCGTCGGATGGCGGCCTCCCACTCCCGCATCGGTCCGCGAGATCCGCACGAGCGTGCGTGTCCAGCAGATGCGGATGCTCTTTGAAGGGGCGCCTGTCGCGACGCTGGCGGCGACGGCGTTCGCGTTCGCCCTGGCGTGGCATATGCGCCCGCTCGTCTCGGCGACTGCGCTCGACGTCTGGCTGATCATCAAGTGCGTGGTCGCCGTGCCCAGGCTCGTCCACGCATTTCTCTTCACGCGCCGCACCGGAGATTCGCTCCGCTGGATGCGTTCGGGCCGGTGGCTTCTTCTTCTGGACGGAGCGGCGTGGGGATTGGCGGGTCTTCTCCTGATGCCGTCTAGCGACCGTGCCGGCATGACGATTCTCGCCGCGTCGCTGTGCGGCGTGGCAACCATCGCCTCGTTCGTGCTTCACGTCGAATGGAAGTCCTGCGTCCTGTACACCAGCCCGATGCTTCTTCCGTGCATCGCGTATTTCTTCTCCCGCATGGACGCGTTCGGCGTGTACGGGGGCTGTGCCATTCTCACTTTCCTGATCTTGCTGCTCACGGTGGCGAAGCGGTCCGAGCGGCACGTGGTGGAACTGCTGACGCTTCGATTCGACAATGCCGAGTTGACGGCCGAGCTGTCGACGGCGCTCGACAAGGCAAATCGCGACAGCCGTGCGAAGGACCTCTTCGTGGCCAACATGAGCCACGAGTTGAGAACGCCCCTGCACGGGATTCTCGGATTGAGCCGGGCTTTGTCGACGAGCGTGGTGCCAAGCGACCGGGCCGCAGTCAAGCTGATACGCAAGTCCGGGGAGCATCTGCTGGGGCTGATCAACAACGTGCTCGAATTCTCCCGGTTCGAGGCACACGGCATCGACGTCACGCCGCAGGAGATCGATTTGATCAAGACGATCGACGAAACGATCGCGATGTGCATGCCCAACGCGGTCGAGCAACGAGTCGACCTGACGGTCGCCCTGGCGTTCAAGTCGCCGTTCATCGTGTCGATCGATCCGTTTCGCCTCCGCCAGATCCTCTTGAACCTCGTCGGCAATGCGCTGAAGTTCACCGACCCGGGCGGCTCGGTGCGGGTATCAGCGCAGGAGTCGGACGACGGTGAGGAGTTGTCCATCGCGGTCGTCGACACGGGGATCGGCATGTCCTCGACCGTGCTTGCCGGCTTGTTTCAGCCTTTCAGCCAGGCCGACGCGTCGTCGACGCGGCGGCACGGAGGAACGGGTCTGGGTCTCAACATCACCCGCGCCATATGCCGGCAGATGAAGGGTGACGTCACGTGCACCAGCGTCGTCGGCAAGGGGTCGACCTTCGTCGTCACGCTACCCTTGAAGCGGGTGCACCTCAAGGATCCGGCGTCCTTCGGCGTCACCCGCCCCGATCCCCTGTCGAGCGAGCGGAAGGACGGTGGCACGGTCTTGCTGGCCGAGGACAACGAGGTCAATACGCTGGTCGCGAAATTCGCGCTGGAAAGGCTCGGCGTCAACGTCGTGCACGTGGAAACGGGTGCGTCGGTGGTCGAGCAGATGTGCACCAACGGACGACGACCGGATCTCGTGCTGCTCGATTGCCAGATGCCCGTCATGGACGGCTTCGAAGCAGCAAAGTTGATTCGCGCTTTCGAGTCGCGCAACGGTCTTCAACCTGCGCCTTTGGTGGCCCTTACC
>JBDTIO010000579.1:0-7585 GCA_039936375.1 Caldimonas sp.
GGCGTTCTGTGGAGCGAAGTAAAGGAGGAGAAGGCAGCGCAAGCTGCCTTCGGGGGACATGAGCGCAACAGAGCGCCCCGGCGGCCTGATCCTGCCCCAACCCACAAGCGGCGTGATCTCGCCCCGAGCGAATGCCGATGAGCTTCATCCTAGTGAGTGCCGCCATGGCCTTCCTGCAGAGCGACACGAACCCGATGCGCAATGGCCGCGAACTCGGGCGTGTCGCGGATGTCGAGCGTGCGGTCGCTGGGCAGCCCCGACTCGATGATCTCGACGATGCGCCCCGGTCGCGGCGACATGACGACGATGCGCGACGAGAGGAACACCGCTTCGGGAATGGAGTGCGTGACGAAGACGACGGTGCGCCGTTCGCGCTCCCACAAGCGCAGCAACTGCTCGTTCAGACGGTCGCGGGTGATCTCGTCGAGCGCGCCGAAGGGCTCGTCCATCATCAGCAGCTTCGGCTCGAAGCCGAGCGCGCGGGCGATCGAAACGCGCTGCTGCATGCCGCCCGAGAGCTGCCACGGGTATTTGCCTTCGAAGCCGGCGAGGCCGACGCGCTCGAGGTGCGATATCGCGACCGCTTTCGCTTTCGCCCTTTCGAGGCCGTGGATCTCGAGCGGCAGGCAGACGTTGGCGAGCACCGTGCGCCAGGGGAACAGCGCCGGCGCCTGGAACACGTAGCCGTAGGCGCGCGCCAGGCGCGCCTCGCGCGCCGAAAGGCCGTTGACGCGCACCGTACCCGAGCTCACCGCCTCGAGATCGGCAATGACACGCAGCAGGGTCGTCTTGCCGCAGCCCGACGGGCCGATCAGCGCGACGAACTCACCTTCGCCAATGGTCAGGCTGACGTCGGCAAGCGCCGTGACGGTGTGCTCCTTCGCCGGATAAACGACCGAGACGTGTTCGACTTCGACGGTGAGAGGGGAAGCGGCAGCGCTCGACGAAGGCAGGCTCGACATCAGGCGTTCACGCGCGCCGGATTGTTGGGGTGCGTCGTCCAGTTGGCGTAATCGCCATCGACGACGCGCCCGGTACGCGCGTCGATCGCGCCCGGCGGCAGAGCCTGCAAGGTGATGCAGTCGGGCACCGGGCAAACGGCGACGCAGAGGTTGCAGCCGACGCATTCGGTGTCGAGCACCTCGAAATGGCGCGCCCCGTCCTTCGTGGCCGTGATGGCCTGGTGCGAAGTGTCTTCGCAGACGACGTGGCAACGGCCGCACTGGATGCAGAGCGACTGATCGATGCGCGCCTTCTCGATGCGATTGAGGTCGAGGTCCTTCCAGTCGACGATCGACGGTACCGCGCGACCGCGAAAGGCCTCGACCGTCGCGAAGCTCTTCGCGTCCATGTATTCCGCCAGGCCGCTGGTCAGCTCGTCGATGATCTTGAAGCCGTAGGCCATGGCCGCGGTGCAGACCTGCACGTTGCCGGCCCCGAGCGCGATGAACTCTGCGGCATCCTTCCAGGTCGAGATGCCGCCGATGCCCGAGATCGGCAAGCCCGACATCGCCGGCGTCCGCGCGATCTCGGCCACCATCGCGAGCGCGATCGGCTTCACGGCCGGCCCGCAATAGCCGCCGTGCGAGCCGGTCGCGCCGGTGTGCGGATGGATCAGCAGCGAGTCGAGATCGACGCCCATCACCGAGTTGATGGTGTTGATGAGCGACACCGCGTCGGCGCCGCCACGATGCGCGGCCAGCGCCGGCGGCTTGATGTCGGCGACGTTGGGCGTCAGCTTGACGATCACCGGCAAGCTCGTGAACTCCTTGCACCAGCGCGTCACCATCTCGATGTACTCGGGCACCTGGCCGACGGCCGAGCCCATGCCGCGCTCGCTCATGCCGTGCGGGCAACCGAAGTTGAGCTCGACGCCGTCGCAGCCGGTGTCTTCGACCTGCGGCAGGATTGCCTTCCACGCTTGCTCCTCGCACGGCACCATGATCGAGACGACCACCGCGCGGTCGGGCCAGGCCCGCTTGACGCGCGCGATCTCGGCGAGGTTGGTCTCGAGCGGCCGGTCGGTGATGAGCTCGATGTTGTTGAAGCCGATCAGGCGCCGGTCCTGCGCGTAGAGCGCGGCGTAGCGCGGCCCGTTGACATTGACGATCGGTGGCCCGGCTTCGCCGAGCGTCTTCCAGACCACACCGCCCCAGCCCGCCTCGAAGGCGCGGATGACGTTGACTTCCTTGTCGGTCGGCGGCGCCGAGGCGAGCCAGAACGGGTTCGGGCTGGCGATGCCGGCGAAGGTGGTGCGAAGGTCGGCCATGGTGGTCGTGTCTCGAATCAGGCGATGTGGCGAACGCGTTCGAAGGGTGCGCCGTCGCGCACCATGCCGAGCGCGCGATCGATCGAATGCGCCGCGATCTTGCCGTGCTCGACGGCCTCGACCGTCAGGTCCTGGCCGCCGAAGGTGCAGTCGCCGCCGGCCCAGACGCCGGTCAGCGAGGTGCGGCCTTCGCCGTCGACGGCGATGCGGCCGCCGCGCAAAGCCAGCGTCGCCAGTTGCGGATCGGCGAGCACCAGCATCTGGCCGATCGCCTTCAGCACGGTGTCGGCGGCGATGCGCCAGCGTTTGCCGGTCGCCTCGAGCTTGCCGGCGACCTCGTGCACGTGCGAGAACGTCGCGCCTTCGACGTGGCCGGCATCGGCATCGAGCGATTCCAGCACGCTCCAGGTGCGGATCGTCACGCCGTTCTTCTGCGCCCATTCGCGCTCGTAATCGGAGGCCGGCATGCGCGATTCGTCGCGCCGGTAGACGATCGTCACTTCCTCGGCGCCGAGGAGGCGCGACTGCACGGCGGCGTCGATCGCCGTCATGCCGCCGCCGATAACGACGACGCGCCGGCCCACCGGCACCGCGGCCACCTCGTTCGCCTGGCGCAACCCGGCGATGAACTCGACCGCGTTGCCGACGCCCGCGGTGCGCTCCGCGGCCAAGCCGAGCGCATTCACGCCGCCCAGGCCGAGGCCGAGGAAGACGGCGTCGTATTGCGCGCCGAGATCGGTCAGCGTGAGCTGCTCGCCGATCGCCTGCCCGTGGCGCAGTTCGATGCCGCCAATCGAGAGCAGCCAGTCGATCTCCTTCTGCGCGAAGCCGTCAGCGGTCTTGTAGGTCGCAAGACCGTATTCGTTGAGGCCACCGGCCTTGGCCCGCGCCTCGAACACCGTCACGTCGTGACCGAGCTTGGCCGCTCGGTGGGCGCACGAAAGACCAGCTGGGCCGGCGCCGACGACCGCGATGCGCTTGCCCGTCGACGCGTCCCGGCGAAACAGCGGCACGCCCGGCGCCTTGAAATACGCATCGGTAGCATGCCGCTGCAACAGGCCGATCTCGACCGGCTTGTCTTCGTTGGTGTTGCGCACGCAGGCCTGCTCGCACAGCACCTCGGTCGGGCAGACGCGCGCGCACATGCCACCGAACACGTTGGCATCGAGGATCGCCTTGGCAGCGCCACGCAGGTTCTCCTCGCCGATGCGGCGGATGAACGACGGGATGTCAATGCCGGTTGGACACGCCGTGATGCAGGGGGCGTCGTAGCAGTAGTAGCAGCGCTCGGCCTCGATCAGCGCCTGCGCCTTGGTGAGCGGCGGATGCGCGTCGGCGAAGTTGCGCTCGTATTCGGCGCCGCCGAGTCGACCGGCGCGGATGTCGGGCAGCGGCATCGGTCAGGCGGCGCGCGCGACGGCTGTCGGCACGTGACGCTCGGCTTGGCGCTTCAGCGCTTCGAACATCGGCGCGAAGGGAGGCCGATTGACGTAGCGCCCGGCACCGCGCTGCGTGCGCAGATCACCGTCCATCCAGACGATCCTGCCCTGCGACATCGTCACCTTCGCTAGGCCCGTGACCTTGCGGCCTTCGAAGATGTTGTAGCCGACGCGCGAGACGCTGCCCGCGGTGGTGATGGTCTTGGTCGCGCTCGGATCCCAGACGACGAGATCGGCATCGCTGCCGGGGGCGATGGCGCCCTTTCTCGGGTAGAGGTTGAAGATCTGTGCCGCGTTGGTCGAGGTGACACGGACGAACTCGTTCGGCGTGAGGCGCCCCGAATTCACGCCGGCGTCCCACAGCACCGACATGCGGTCCTCGACACCGGCACAACCGTTCGGGATCTTGCTGAAATCGTTCTTGCCCGCACCTTTCTGCTCGCCGCAGAAGGCGCAGTGATCGGTCGCCGTGGTCTGCAAGTGGCCGGCGGCGAGCGCGCCCCAGAGCGCTTCCTGATGGTGCTTTTCCCGAAACGGCGGGCTCATCACGTGCGCCGCGGCGATGTTCCAGTCGGGGTTGCGGTAGACCGAATCGTCGATCGTCAGGTGCCCGGCCAGCACCTCGCCATAGACGCGCTGGCCGTGGCTGCGCGCGCGGATGATGGCCTCGACCGAGTCGGCGCTCGAGACGTGCACGATGTAGAGCGGCGTGCCGAGCACCTCGGCGATGCGAATGGCGCGCTCGGCCGCTTCGGCCTCGACCGCCGGCGGCCGTGACAGCGGGTGCCCTTCCGGCCCGGTGATGCCGGCCGCGACCAGGCGCTTCTGCATCTGGAACACGAGCTCGCCGTTCTCGGCATGCACGGTCGGCAGGGCACCGAGCTCGAGGGCACGGGTGAAGCTGTTCACCATGACCTCGTCATTGGCCATGATGGCGCCCTTGTAGGCCATGAAGTGCTTGAAGCTGTTGACGCCGTGCTCGTGAACGAGCGTGCCCATGTCGGCGTGCACGGTATCGTCCCACCAGGTCACGGCGACGTGGAAGCTGTAGTCGGCGGCCGACTTCTCGGCCCAGCCGCGCCAGTTCTTCCATGCGTCCATCAGCCGCTGCTGCGGGTCGGGGATGACGAAGTCGATGATCATCGTCGTGCCGCCCGAGACGCCGGCCGAGGTGCCGGTATAGAAGTCGTCCTTCGCGACGGTGCCCATGAACGGCAGCTCCATGTGCGTATGCGGGTCGATGCCGCCCGGCATCACGAACGCGCCGCCGGCATCGACGATGACCGCGCCGGAAGGTGCCTGCAGATCGGGGCCGACGGCGCGGATCAGGCCGCCCTCGCAGAGCACGTCGGCGGGCACGCTCGCCTCGGCATTGACGACGGTGCCGCCTCGGATCAGGACGCTGCTCATGGCTTTTTCTCCAGACTGGAATTCACGCGACCGCAATCGTCTCGGCGCTCTTGCCGACCACCGGCAGCTCGTTCGCCTTGGCGAGCATGGCCTGGTACAGCACGTTGCCGCCGGCCGCTATCCATTCCGGCTTGGCGTCTTCGATCTCGTTGTGGCTGATGCCGCCGACGCAGGGCACGAAGATCATCGCCGTCGGCGTCACCTTGCTCATGTAGCAGGCGTCGTGGCCGGCGCCGGAGACGATCTCGCGCGTCGAGTAGCCGAGCCGCTTCGCGCCCGAGCGAACCATCTCGACGCAGCTCTCGTCGAAGTGGACGCAGTCGTACTGGAAGATCTGCTTCAGGTCGTGCTCGAGGCGGCCGGCCGCCGCGATCTTCGCGACGCCCTCCTTCAGCTCGGCGTCCATCTTCGTCAGCTCGTCGTTGACGGGGCAGCGGAAGTCGACGGTCAGGAACGTCTTGCCCGGGATGACGTTGCGCGAATTCGGAAAGACGTTGAGCATGCCCACGGTCGAGACGGCAAGCGGCGCGTGCCTGAGGCCGATCTCGTTGACGAGTTGCACGACTTTCGCGGCGCCGAGAAGCGCGTCGCGGCGCACGCCCATCGGCGTCGGCCCGGCGTGCGAGTCTTGCCCCGTGAGCACGAGCTCGTACCAGCGCTGGCCTTGCGCGTCGGTGACGACGCCGATCGTCTGCCCTTCGTGCTCGAGGATCGGGCCTTGCTCGATGTGCGTCTCGAAGAAGGCGTGCACCGGCCGGTTGCCCATCGGCTCGGCGCCGAGGTAGCCGATGCGGGCCAGCTCCTCGCCGATCGTCTTGCCTTGCTGGTCGGTGCGCGAATGGCCGTAGTCGAGCGTGAAGACGCCGGCGTAAACGCCCGAGCCGACCATCGCCGGGGCGAACCGCGAGCCTTCCTCGTTGGTCCACACCGACGCTTCGACAGGCCGCTCGGTCTCGATCTTCAGATCGTTCAGGGTGCGAATGACCTCGAGGCCGGCGAGCACGCCGTAGACGCCGTCGAAGCGACCGCCAGTCGGCTGGCTGTCGAGGTGGCTGCCGGTGCCGACCGGGGCGAGGTTGTTGTTGCGGCCCGGGCGGCGGGCAAAGATGTTGCCCATCTGGTCGACCTTGACGGTGCAGCCGGCGTCCTTGCACCACTGCACGAACAGGTCGCGGCTCTGCTTGTCCAGGTCGGTCAGGGTGAGGCGGCAGACGCCGCCCTTGGGCGTGGCGCCTATCTTCGCCATTTCCATCAGGCTCGCCCACAGGCGATCGCCGTTGATCTTCATGTCAGCCATGTCGCGCTCCCATCGAATCCAGAGATTTCATGGTTATGCACGCTTAGGCGACGTTCGTCCATCGGTGCAATGCCAAGGCCGTGCGCGGAGAAAGGGTGCCCGCGGCGCCGGCTCGCCATCAGGCGGCCGCCGGCGAGCGCACATGCTCCGGCCGAACACCCATGCCGAGCAACCGCGCTGCAAGGCGCTGCAGGGTCGGCACCGCCGTGACGACGCGCAGCGGCAGCGGCAGGTGCAGCTCGGCGTTGCCACTCAGCACCGGCACGAGGACGTTGTTCTGGATCGCCACCTGCATCGCCTGCGTCGCCTGGGTCGGCCAGAGTCGACGCCGGCGAACCGCATCGAGATCGTGTTCGCTGACGCCGCCGGCGCGCAGCTTCGCGGCCAGGGCATTGGCGGTGGCCACCGCGTCCTGGATGGCCAGGTTGATGCCGACGCCGCCCACCGGCGACATCGCGTGCGCCGCGTCGCCGATGCAGAGCACGCCCAGCTTCGACCAGCGCCTCAGCCGGTCGACCATCACGGTGAGCAGCTTGACGTCGTCCCACGAACGCACGTCGGCGATGTGCGGCGCCAGGATCGGCGCGGCCTCGATCACCTGGGCGCGAAAGACCTCGATCGGTTGCTTCTGCAGCGCCTCGGCGCCGCCCTTGGCAACGACGAAGGCGCATTGCCAGTAGTCGCCGCGGTCGAGCGTGACCACCATCCGGCCCGGTGCGATGCGGGCGAGCGTGTCGTCGAGCGCGGCCGGGTCGCGGGCAACGCGAAACCAGAGCACGTCGATCGGCGCACCGACGTCTTCCACCTCGAACCCGGCCGCGGCGCGCACGGTGGAATGGCGGCCGTCGCAGCCGATCGTGCAATCGGCGCGAACCTCGAACTCCCCTTCGGCGTCGCGACCGTGAACGCCGAGCACACGTCCGTCCGCTTCGATCAGGACAGTGGCCTGGGCCCGCATGCGCAAGGTGAACGCCGGCAGCTTCTTCGCCTCCGCAGAGAGGAAATCGAGGAACTCCCACTGCGGCATCATGGCGATGAAGGCATAGCGCGCCGGCAGGCCGCTGAAGTCGCCGATCTGGATGTGCTCCTTGCCGAACCAGCCGCCGATCTTGCGCAAGGGCTGATGCGGCCGCATCAGGAAGGCATCGAGCAGGCCGAGCTCGTCCATGA